>NZ_JBVAPG010000669.1:0-252 GCF_055413685.1 Bradyrhizobium sp. LeoA1Lang
CGGCGGGACCAGCCGCCTGCGCCGTGATGGTGAAGAGAGATAGCTGTCCGGGATCCAGTGTCTCGGACCGGGGACCGAAGATCGTGCGCTTGTACTGCGACAGGATCACCAGGAGCTTGTCGTTCTCAGAGCTATGGCGGAATCTGGGTGATGACGGCCTGAGAAGGGCGGCGTATCGAGGCGGGTAACCAGCCAGCCAGAACCTCACATGGGATGGTTCGTGTCAAGGCCATCAATCGCAATGCATCAGCA
>NZ_JBVAPG010000670.1:0-252 GCF_055413685.1 Bradyrhizobium sp. LeoA1Lang
CTTCTCATAGTTAGCAAGCAGTTGATCCAGCAGTTCAGGTGTAATCGTCGTGTCGGTCGTCATGTGAGTCTCCTCGGTAAGGTAAACTCACAGAAACCTGCTTACACATTCTTTCTGACACCCTCCCGATCTGTCCGCGCTCGACCTTCTGGTGGTCCAAATCGACGGGCTGCATCTCGGCGACGATCTCGTGCTGGTCGCCGCGATCGGGGTTGACGGCCAAGGCAACAAGCATCCGCTGGCGCTGGTGGA
>NZ_JBVAPG010000671.1:0-251 GCF_055413685.1 Bradyrhizobium sp. LeoA1Lang
GCCGGTTCCGTTTGGTGCGGTGGGGGAGCTTTACATTGGCGGGGCGGGGGTCGCGCGGGGCTATCTGAAGCGGCCCGAGCTGACGGCGGAGCGGTTCATCGCCAGTCCCTTTGTGGAAGGCGATCGGCTGTACCGGACCGGGGATCTGGCGCGCTATCTGCCGGACGGCAATCTGGAGTTTTTGGGCCGCACCGACGACCAGGTGAAGATCCGCGGCTTCCGGATCGAGCCGGGCGAGATCGCGGCGCGGC
>NZ_JBVAPG010000672.1:0-251 GCF_055413685.1 Bradyrhizobium sp. LeoA1Lang
ACTTTCTTCGCAATGCCCACCTCGATATCCCAGCGGCCGTCGAGGCGCTGCGCCAATACTGGATGCCGATCCGCTACGCACGCGCCCGCTGATCACTGCGGACGTGGGAGCTCTTACCGCTTACGGTCAGCTTTGCGGGCTGCGGTCTCGGTCTTCATCGGCCGACGATGTGATCACGGCCGAGGAAGAACGGGCGGGCGACGCATGGAGTCACCGTTCAGTTCGAGCCTGTGAGCGTTGTGAAGCAGGCG
>NZ_JBVAPG010000673.1:0-251 GCF_055413685.1 Bradyrhizobium sp. LeoA1Lang
GCGCCGCATCTCACGCTGGGAGCACGAGGCCGTTCTGGAGAAAGTTCAGGCGAGGCTCGACCACAACCCCAATGCAATGGCTGTCCGCCGCCAGACAGCGGAGCATCCGTTCGGCACGATGAAGTGTAACCGGCATGAGGCCCCCACCTAGCCATCCTTCGGCTTGCGCGCGATACAGCCTGGCATGAGCGGATCGGTGGAGGTGTAACGATGGCAAATGCCATGCTTGATGCCAGGCAGGAAGGTGACTC
>NZ_JBVAPG010000674.1:0-251 GCF_055413685.1 Bradyrhizobium sp. LeoA1Lang
TCTGGCTTTTATCCACCTCTATACCCGGCTGCATCGCAGGCCCCCGGCCGAAACCGACATGCAGGAATACTTCCGCGTCAGCCCGCCCTCGGTTCACCAAATGGTGCTGACCCTGGAACGATCTGGCAGCCAAGGACACCTCGCAGCATCGAGGTCCTCGTGGATCCGAAAGACCTGCCGGAGCTAATTTGACAGCCCACCCAACACGTCAAAATCACTGTGCAGAGCCACTTCTATCACAGTGATTTTGA
>NZ_JBVAPG010000675.1:0-251 GCF_055413685.1 Bradyrhizobium sp. LeoA1Lang
CGGAAGTATTCCTGCATGTCGGTTTCGGCCGGGGGCCTGCGATGCAGCCGGGTATAGAGGTGGATAAAAGCCAGATACTGCCCCTGCGTGGGCGTGAAGGGTTTTGTCGAAGGACTCACGCCGGCCAATGCATGCGTGATCTTGTCGACATCCATTATCCCGACGCCGAGATCATCCGGGTCGTCCAGGACAATTTATCGACCCACTCCGCCGGTGCCCTCTATCAGGCGTTCCCGCCCGCCGAAGCCAGG
>NZ_JBVAPG010000676.1:0-251 GCF_055413685.1 Bradyrhizobium sp. LeoA1Lang
TTCTCATAGTTAGCAAGCAGTTGATCCAGCAGTTCAGGTGTAATCGTCGTGTCGGTCGTCATGTGAGTCTCCTCGGTAAGGTAAACTCACAGAAACCTGCTTACACATTCTTTCTGACACCCTCCTGCGGCTTGCCCGGAGCAATGCGTTCCGGCGTGACGCCGGCCTTGATCAGCTTCACCGACAGCCTTGACAGTCCGCCGGCGCCTGTCGACGCAAAGGGGGCGCCATTGTCCGACCGCATGTAACGG
>NZ_JBVAPG010000677.1:0-251 GCF_055413685.1 Bradyrhizobium sp. LeoA1Lang
CTTCTCATAGTTAGCAAGCAGTTGATCCAGCAGTTCAGGTGTAATCGTCGTGTCGGTCGTCATGTGAGTCTCCTCGGTAAGGTAAACTCACAGAAACCTGCTTACACATTCTTTCTGACACCCTCGCTCGTGACGGCCGTTCTGCTGCGGCTTGCCCGGAGCAATGCGTTCCGGCGTGACGCCGGCCTTGATCAGCTTCACCGACAGCCTTGACAGTCCGCCGGCGCCTGTCGACGCAAAGGGGGCGCCAT
>NZ_JBVAPG010000678.1:0-251 GCF_055413685.1 Bradyrhizobium sp. LeoA1Lang
GGGGTGGCTGGATAGGCGCGGCCGAGTTTGGCGCGAGCTTTGTCGGTTGTGAACATCCATTTGATTCGGGCTCGGGTTTTATTTCGCCGCCGTTGCCATGCCGCGATCTCGTTTCGGAGCCTTTTGGGGGGATGTCCCGGGTTCTGTTGAATTACTGAAGAGGTCGGCGTTGCCCACCTTGAGCCGGTAGGCTCGGGGTGCTGATTCCACAAAGGAGAGCAACGCCATGACGAGAGATATCACACCGGCTG
>NZ_JBVAPG010000067.1:0-45361 GCF_055413685.1 Bradyrhizobium sp. LeoA1Lang
GCGGCGGTCGAAACCCCGGGGGGCTGCATGCCCGCCAACTGTTCGGCCCCGGCTAATTCAGCCCACGGGCGGCCTTTCCGCCCGCCATTTTTTTTTGGACTGGCCCGTTGCCGGGGGGAAGCGCAGCTTAACCCGGGACCGCTGTATCCGCGTCTAAGAGCGCCCCCGGGTTACGCTGCGCTTCACCCGGGCTACAGGGCCGACCTTCTCTGCAACCGGCTGCCACGTGCTATCGTCGGGGGATCTGATTCGGGGGGTTCATGGCAGAGGCGGCCGACGAACTGAGCGCACCGCTCGGACAGGAAACCGTGGCCAAAAAACGCCGGTTCCAGGTGCCGTTCACGGCCACGCAGGCGCTGGCGGTTATGCTCGGCCTGATCCTGGTCACCTTCGCCGGTATCGCCTTGTTCAACGACGATCCGCTCGGCGGCGAGCCGATCGCCCATATCGCCTTGCGCAAGGCGCCGGTGGCAGAGGAAAAACCCGCAGCGGCCGGCCCTCCCGCCGAGCCTGCAGCGAAATCGACGCCCAGGCAGGCTTCCGGCGAGAGCAAGACGGTCACCATCATCGACGGCTCAAGCGGCGCGCGGCATGACGTCGTGATCGGCGGCGATGCCACCGACAAGGCCGAGTCCGACGCCGCGCCAGGGCCGATGGCCGGCATTGACCAGCGCCTTCTGGAAAAATCGCGCTATGGCATGATCCCGATGGTCGCCGACGGCTTGAGGCCGTTTACGGTCTATGCGGGCGATGCCGACCGCGCCAAGGCGGCAAAAACGCCCGTGGTGGCGATCGTGGTCGGGGGGCTCGGCGTCGGCGCCGCCAAAACCACCGACGCCATCATGAAACTGCCGCCGGCGGTGACGCTGGCCTTCACGCCTTATGGCGCCGATCCGACAAAGCTTGCCGAACGGGCGCGTGCGCAGCGCCACGAGATCCTGCTGCAGGTCCCGATGGAGCCGTTCGATTACCCGGACAATGACCCCGGCCCCCAGACCCTGCTCACGACCCTGAACGCGGAGCAGAATCTCGACCGGCTCTATTGGCACTTCAGCCGCATCCAGGGCTATGCCGGCATCGCCAATTTCATGGGCGCCCGTTTCGTGGCGACCGATCCGGTGATGCAGCCGATCATGCGCGAAGCGGCCAAGCGCGGTTTGAGCTATTTCGACGACGGCGCCACGCCACGCAGCGTCGCAGCCTCGCTCGCCGCCGGCCAGGCGCTGCCCTTTGCCAAAGCCGATTTCACCATCGATGCGGTTCCGACGTCGGTGGAGATCGACCGCGTGCTGGCCAAGCTCGAGACGCTCGCCAGGGAACGCGGGGTCGCGGTCGGCGTGGCCTCGGCGCTGCCGATTTCGATCGAGCGCCTCGCGGCCTGGACCAAGACGCTCGAGGCGCGCGGCATCCTGCTTGTGCCATTGACAACCGCGATGCTGAAATCAAAATCGGGCTAGAGCATCAACCTGATGGCGCGACTTCCGGACCCCGCCCGTCTTGCAGATCATGATCCGCGAGGATGATATCGGGTCATGGTCTCGTCTTTTTGTTGGAGCGTGATCGTTTTGGAAAACCAATTCCCACTGGTTCCCGATCACCCTCTGGGAGTCCTGATCGAATGACGCGTTACGAAGAGCTGCCTTACCGGACCTGCGTCGGCGTGATGCTGCTCAACCGAGACGGGCTGGTCTTTATCGGACGCCGCGCCGGCGGCATCGAGCATGTCGACGACACCCACATCTGGCAGATGCCGCAAGGCGGCGTGGATCCCGGTGAAGACGTCTGGGAAGCCGCCAAGCGCGAGCTCTACGAGGAGACCAGCGTCCGCTCGGTCGAGAGGCTCGGCGAAGTCGACGACTGGCTGATCTACGATATTCCGCGCACGGTCGCAGGGCGCGCCTGGAAGGGCCGTTATCGCGGCCAGCGCCAGAAATGGTTCGCGGTGCGCTTCACTGGGAAGGACAATGAGATCGACGTGGAACGTCCCGGCGGCGGAGGCCACAAGGCCGAGTTCTCGAACTGGCGCTGGGAGCCGATGAAGAATCTCCCCGAATTGATTGTGCCGTTCAAGCGGCCGGTCTACGAGCGCGTGGTGCAAGAGTTTTCCAGGCTCGCGGGCCGATAGGAATGTCCGAGGAAAAGCTATACCGCCCCAATGTCGGGATCGCGCTGTTCAACACGTCCGGCCGCGTGCTGATCGGCCATCGCTTCCGGGACGATGGTCCGGAAATCATCCTTCCCGGGCTCGAATGGCAGATGCCGCAGGGCGGCATCGATGCTGGCGAAGAACCGCGCCAAACGGTCATGCGTGAACTCTGGGAGGAGACGGGTGCGGTCTCCGCCGACTATCTCGGCGAGACCGACTGGGTCACTTACGAATTCCCGCCTTACAACGGACCGCCGCATCGTCTCGGCAAATTCCACGGACAGCGGCAAAAATGGTTCGCGCTGCGCTTCACCGGGCGCGACGCGGAGATCGACCCGCTGACACCGCGCAACGGACAGCCGGCCGAATTCGACGCCTGGCGCTGGGAGCAGCTCGACCGCGTCCCCGACCTCGTCGTGCCGTTCCGCCGCGAAGTGTACCGGCATGTCGCCCGCAGCTTCGCCGCCTTTGCGCAAGCGCGCTGAGACCGGATTGCGGAACCTCACCTCGTCCAGGTGGACCCATTACTCGGATAGCGGGAGCTCGGCGACATCAAGGATGGTGCCGATGCCATGCCGCAAGCGGCGCATGGCGCTGTCTTCGCTCGCGAGACCGAACGCCAGCATCGAGCGTCCGGTCACGGCATAGACGTGGCCGAACGGAAAGCTCGGCAGTTGCCCCTCCGGCTGGTTGGTGTCGATCAGCCCCTGCCAGTGCTGTCCTTCCGGGACCTTCGGCAACGTAAAGTTCACGACGTCGAAATGGGCGTTGTAGATCAACAGCAGGGTCGCATCCGATCCGCGACGTTTGATGCCGGTCTCCTGGGCGCGACCATCAAGCAGCAATCCAAAGCAGCGCACATTGCCGTCCTGCCACTGCTCGACGGTCATTTCCTCGCCCGACGGGGCGAGCCAGGTCACGTCCTTGACATCAAGCTCCTCATTGTGAGTGCCGATCAGAAAACGGCTCCGATAAAGGATCGGAAACGCCTTGCGCATCGCGATCAGTTTTCGCGTGAATTCGCGCAAGGCGCGCCCTTCAGGCGATATCTTCATCCAATCGAGCCAGGTGGTCTCGTTGTCCTGCGCATAGGCGTTGTTGTTGCCCTTCTGGCTGTGACCGAATTCGTCGCCCGCGAGCAGCATCGGCGTGCCGTGCGACAAGATCATCGTGGCAAGGAAGTTGCGCTTCTGCCGCTCGCGCAGCGCGACAATCTCCGCATCCTGTGTTGAACCTTCGACGCCGTGATTCCACGAGTAATTGTTGGAATGGCCGTCCTGGTTGTTCTCCCCATTGGCCTCGTTGTGCTTGTCGTTGTACGAGACCAGATCGTTGAGGGTGAAGCCATCATGGGCGGTGACGAAGTTGACACTCGCCCACGGCTTGCGGCCGCGCTTGTTGAACAGGTCTCCCGACCCGGTGATGCGCTTGACAAAATCGGCGACCTGTCCGGCATCCCCCTTCCAGAAGCTTCGCACGGTGTCGCGGAATTTGTCGTTCCATTCCGCCCAGCCCGGCGCGAACTGGCCGACCTGGTAGCCGCCGGGGCCGATGTCCCATGGCTCCGCGATCAGCTTGACGCTGGAGAGCACCGGGTCCTGCCGACAGGCATCAAGGAAGCTGCCGCCCTCGTCGAAGCCGTAGGGTTCGCGTGCGAGAATGGTGGCAAGATCGAAACGGAAGCCATCGACGCGCATCTCCGTTGCCCAATAACGCAAGGAGTCGGCGACCATCTGCAGCACGCGCTGGTGCGATAGATTGACGGTGTTTCCGGTACCGGTATCGTTGACGTAGTAGCGCTTCTGATCGGGCAGCAGCCGATAATAGCTCGCGTTATCGATGCCCTTGAAGGACAGCGTCGGTCCGAGCTCGTTGCCTTCGGCAGTGTGGTTATAGACCACGTCGAGGATCACCTCGATGCCGTGGGCATGGAATTGGTTGACCATCTCCTTGAACTCGGTCGCCCAGAGCGTGCGCAGATAGCGCGGATCCGGCGCGAAGAAAGCGAGCGAGTTGTAGCCCCAATAATTGCGCAGGCCCTTGTCGACCAGATAGCTGTCGTCGACGAAAGCATGCATCGGCAGCAGCTCGGCGCTGGTGACGCCGAGCGAGCGCAGATACGCTGATACGTTTGGGCAGGCGAGGCCGGCGAACGTGCCGCGATCGGCCTCCGGCACCAATGGATGCAGCTTGGTGAAGCCTTTCACATGCATCTCGTAGATGATGGTGCGCTCCCACGGTGTCGCGGGCTTGCGGTCACGCCCCCAGGTGAAAGCGGGATCGATCACCCGGCACTTCTGCACGAGATGGACATTGTCGCGGTCATCGAACGATTTGTCCTTGTCGGGATCGCCGATCTTGTAGCCGAACAGTTCGGGACCCCATTGCAACTGCCCGACCAATTGCCGGGCGTAGGGGTCGATCACCAGCTTGTTGGGATTGAAGCGATGGCCGGCGTCCGGTTCATAGGGACCATGGACGCGATAGGCATAGACCAATCCTGGACGCGCGGTCGGCAGATAGCCGTGCCAGACTTCGTCGGTATATTCGGGAAGCTCGAGCCGCTCGACCTCGGTTTGGCCTGTGTCATCGAACAGGCACAGCTCCACCTTGGTGGCGTGCGCTGAAAACAGCGCGAAGTTGACACCAAGGCCATCCCAGCTGGCGCCTAGGGGAAATGGCCTGCCTTCGCGAACGGCGGAGCGACGCAGCAACTGCGCTGCCTGCGCGAGTTCACTACCTGCGGCTGATCTATCCATAGGAAACGCCCGCCCTTTGGTTAGATGAACGCCTGCACCTCACCATCGTTCCTCTGGTCGGGCCGCTGCGCCTCTGGGCCGGCTCTACCCGACCTCCGCCCCCGGGACGGGTTCCCGGCTTCCCGGTCCTGTGACATCATGGAGGAGAGCAATCCTCTCGGCCCAGGCCGGACGACCGAGGCCGCGCGGAAGGCCGCTTAGAGTACGATCCGGAAAAAGTGGATACCGCTTTCCCGAAAACGACGATGCTCAAGCAAGGACGATAGAACGCAGTTGATCCATCAAGGGGAGAGGAGAAAACGTCATGGCCGCGAAAGACGTGAAGTTCTCAACCGAAGCCCGCGAGCGCATGCTGCGTGGCGTAGATCTGCTGGCGAATGCGGTCAGGGTGACGCTCGGACCGAAGGGCCGCAACGTCGTGCTGGAAAAATCCTTTGGAGCACCGCGCATCACCAAGGATGGCGTCACCGTCGCCAAGGAGATCGAGCTCGAGGACAAGTTCGAGAACATGGGCGCACAGATGGTGCGGGAAGTCGCGTCCAAGACCAGCGACATCGCGGGTGACGGCACCACCACCGCAACTGTGCTCGCACAGGCGATCGTCAGGGAGGGCGCCAAGTCGGTCGCCGCCGGCATGAATCCAATGGATCTGAAGCGCGGCATCGACCTCGCGGTCGACGCGATCGTCGCCGACCTCAAAGCCCATGCCAGGAAGATCATCTCCAATGATGAGATCGCCCAGGTCGGCACCATCTCCGCCAACGGAGATGCCGAGATCGGCCGCTTCCTTGCCGATGCGATGCAGAAGGTCGGCAATGAAGGCGTGATCACGGTCGAGGAGGCAAAGAGCCTCAACACCGAGCTGGAAGTGGTCGAGGGCATGCAGTTCGACCGCGGCTACATCTCGCCCTATTTCGTCACCAATGCCGAGAAGATGAAGGTCGAGCTCGAAGAGCCCTATGTCCTCACTCACGAGAAGAAGCTGGTCACGCTGCAATCGATGTTGCCGCTGCTGGAAGCGGTGGTGCAGTCCGGCAAGCCGGTGCTCATCGTCGCTGAGGACATCGAGGGCGAGGCGCTGGCGACGCTCGTCGTCAACAAGCTGCGCGGCGGCTTGAAGGTCGCCGCGGTGAAGGCGCCGGGTTTCGGCGATCGCCGCAAAGCGATGCTCGAGGATATCGCCATCCTTACCGGCGGCACCGCGATCTCGGAGGATCTCGGCATCAAGCTCGAGAGTGTCACGCTGAACATGCTCGGCCGTGCCAAGAAGGTCGTGATCGAAAAGGAGAGTACGACCATCGTCGATGGCTCCGGTGCCAAGAAGGACATCGAGGCACGAGCCACCCAGATCAGGACGCAGATCGAAGAAACCACCTCCGACTATGATCGCGAGAAGTTGGAGGAGCGGCTTGCCAAGCTCGCCGGCGGCGTCGCCGTGATCCGGGTCGGCGGCGCGACCGAAATAGAGGTGAAGGAGCGCAAGGACCGGGTCGAGGACGCGCTGCACGCCACCCGCGCGGCAGTCGAGGAAGGCATCCTTCCCGGCGGCGGCGTGGCGCTGCTGCGCGCCTCGAAGGCGCTGGAGAGGATCAAGATCACCAATGCCGATCAGAAGGCCGGTGTCGAAATCGTGCGTCGCGCCTTACAGATACCGGCGCGCCAGATCGTCGAGAATGCCGGCGAGGACGGTTCGCTGGTGGTCGGCAAGCTCCTGGAGCGCGCCGACTATAATTGGGGCTTCAATGCCGCGACTGGCGAGTACGAGGACCTGGTACGCGCCGGCGTGATCGATCCGGCGAAGGTGGTTCGCACCGCATTGCAGGACGCGGCATCGGTTGCCTCGCTCCTGATCACGACGGAAGCATTGGTCGCCGACAAGCCGAAGAAGTCCGAGCAGACGCCTACAATGCCGCCGATGGACTTCTGATCGATGACAAGAGCGTTCCGCGAGTCGCTTGGCGCCGGCGGTGGATGCCAACGCCGCGGTCTCAAGCAGGGCGAAGCGCCGCTAGGCGAGCGCAATGCTGAAATTCGGCGGCTCGGAAACTTTCGCCCGCCACGATGTGACGGACGCCGGGTCGTTCAAGATTTTTGTTCGGCCCCGGCGCAGTGCACCGGGGCCTAGTGCATAGCGGTTGCGTTGAGGATGTGCTCGATACTCTTGAAATGGTCGAGCCGCTCGATTTCGCGGTCGAGCTCCGAGCCGTGCTTCTCTTTCAGATTTTCTTCCATCTCAGCGATGGTTTCCCTGAACTGGGCGCGATCGACCTCCTGGATCGAGGTCGCGACATCGGCGAGCACGGTCAGGCGATTGTCGGAGACTTCGGCCAGACCGCCGAGCACCACCATCTTCTGATGCGTGCCGCCGGTCGTGATGGTCAGGATGCCCGGACGGACTGCCGCCACGACCGGTGCGTGACCGGCGAGCACGCCGAAATCACCTTCCGCGCCGGGAACGTCGACCTGATCGACCTCGCCGGAGAAAGCGAGCGCTTCGGGGGAGACGAGATCGAAGTGGAAGGTGGCCATGGTGTACCTGCGAATAGCGAATAGCGAATGGTGAGTGGCGAAGTCAGGGAGCCAGCGCTAACTCGCCACTCCCTATTCGCCATTCGCCCCTTAAGCTGCTTCGGCAGCCAGCTTCTTGCCCTTCTCGACCGCCTCTTCGATGGTGCCGACCATGTAGAAGGCGGCCTCCGGCAGGTGGTCGTACTTGCCTTCGCACAGGCCGCGGAAGCCCTTGATGGTGTCGGCGAGCTCGACGAACTTGCCCGGCGAGCCGGTGAAGACTTCGGCAACATGGAAGGGCTGCGACAGGAAGCGCTCGATCTTGCGGGCGCGGGCCACCGTCAGCTTGTCCTCTTCCGAAAGTTCGTCCATGCCGAGGATGGCGATGATGTCCTGCAGCGACTTATAGCGCTGGAGCACCTGCTGCACCATGCGCGCGGTGTTGTAATGCTCCTCGCCGACGACCAGCGGCGACAGCATGCGCGAGGTCGAGTCGAGCGGATCCACCGCCGGGTAGATGCCCTTCTCCGAGATCGCGCGCGACAGCACGGTGGTGGCGTCCAAATGGGCGAAGGAGGTCGCCGGCGCCGGGTCGGTCAAGTCGTCGGCCGGCACGTAGATCGCCTGCACCGAAGTGATCGAGCCCTTCTGGGTGGTGGTGATACGCTCCTGCAGCGCACCCATGTCGGTCGCAAGCGTCGGCTGGTAACCCACCGCCGACGGGATGCGGCCGAGCAGCGCCGACACTTCGGAGCCGGCCTGCGTGAAGCGGAAGATGTTGTCGACGAAGAACAGCACGTCCTGACCCTGGTCGCGGAAATGCTCGGCCACCGTGAGGCCGGTGAGGCCGACGCGCGCGCGTGCGCCCGGCGGTTCATTCATCTGGCCGAACACCAGCGCGCATTTCGACTGCACGCTCGGATCGGGATTGCGCGGGTCCGCGTTGACCTTGGACTCGATGAACTCGTGATAGAGGTCGTTGCCTTCGCGGGTGCGCTCGCCGACGCCGGCGAACACCGAGTAACCGCCGTGGGCTTTCGCGACGTTATTGATCAGCTCCTGGATCAGCACGGTCTTGCCGACGCCGGCGCCGCCGAACAGGCCGATCTTGCCGCCCTTGGCGTAAGGCGCGAGCAAATCGACGACCTTGATGCCGGTGACGAGAATTTCCGCCTCGGTCGACTGGTCGGTATAGCTCGGCGCCTCCTGGTGGATCGCACGCACGTCTTCGGCCTTGATCGGGCCGGCTTCGTCGATCGGCTCGCCGATGACGTTGATGATGCGGCCGAGCGTGCCGACGCCGACCGGCACCCTGATCGGCTCGCCGGTATCGGTCACTTCCTGGCCGCGCACCAGACCTTCGGTCGTATCCATCGCGATCGTCCGCACGGTGGATTCGCCGAGATGCTGCGCCACCTCGAGCACGAGACGGCTGCCGCCGTTCTTGGTTTCCAGCGAGTTGAGAATCGCCGGCAGGTGGCCCTCGAACTGGACGTCGACGACGGCGCCCATAACCTGGGTGACGCGACCGATCTGGTTGGCTGCTGTAGCCATTTACTCTGTCTCCTTCGATCCGAATTTCAGACCACGGTCAGCTTGACCGGGATATTACCTTTGGTGGCCTTCGAATACGGGCACACCGTGTGAGCTTCCTCGACCAGCGCCTGGACCTTGGCCTTGTCCGCGCCTGGGATTGAAACCTTGAGTTCGACGGCGAGCGAAAAGCCGCCATCGGTCTTGAGCGTCACGTCGGCGGTGACCTTTGCCGCCTGGCCGTCGACGCCATGGTTCTTGGCGACCACGAGGATGGCCTGGCCAAAGCAGGCCGAATAGCCCAGCGCAAAAAGCTGCTCGGGATTGTGGCCGTCGCCGGCGCCGCCCAATTCCTTCGGCAGTGCCATTGCGAGCGCCAGCCCGCCATTGTCGAGCATGGAGCGGCCGTTGCGTCCGCCCTTGGTGGTAGCCGATGTGACGTAAGCCATTTCGCGCTCCCTTGGTTAGACCGCCTCGGCGCCGGAAATGATTTCGATCAGTTCCTTGGTGATCATCGCCTGACGGGTTCGGTTGTAGACCAGCGTCTGCTTGCGGATCATTTCACCGGCGTTGCGGGTCGCGTTGTCCATCGCGCTCATCTGCGCGCCGTAGAACGAGGCGTTGTTTTCCAGGAGTGCGCGGAAGACCTGCACCGCGAGGTTGCGCGGCAACAGGTTGGCGAGGATCTCGTCCTCTTCCGGCTCGTATTCGTAAGCGGTCGCAGCGCCGCCGTTTCCGGCCGGCGTTTCCACCACCAGCGGAATGACCTGCTGCGCGGTCGGGACTTGCGCGATCACCGACTTGAACTGCGAATAGAACAGCGTGCAGACGTCGAATTCGCTGGCATCGAAGCGCGCCAGTACTTTCTTGGCGATGTCCTCGGCATTGACGAAGCCGAGCTGCCGCACCGCGCGCAGGTCGATATGCTCGACGATCTGCCGTTCGAACAGGCGGCGAAGCTGCTCATAGCCCTTGCGGCCGACGCAGAAGAATTTGACTTCCTTGCCCTGACCGAGCAGCGACAGCGCGTGCTCGCGCGCCAACCGCACGATCGCGGAGTTGAACGCGCCGCAAAGGCCACGTTCGCCGGTGCAAACCAGGAGCAGATGCACCTGGTCCCTGCCCGTCCCGGCGAGCAGCGCCGGCGCGCCGGGTGAGCCCGCGGCGGCGCTCGCGATATTGCCGATCACGGCGCCCATCTTGTCTGCATAGGGCCGAGCGGCCTCGGCAGCGGTCTGCGCGCGGCGCAGCTTTGACGCCGCCACCATCTGCATGGCCTTGGTGATCTTCTGCGTCGCCTTGGTCGAGGCGATGCGGACCCGCATGTCTTTCAGTGACGCCATTCTTCGTCCACCCCGGCGATCCGATCGGGCGATCCGACCGCTAGCCTATCCCATTGTTCTGCCCGGCGCCTGCGCCGGGCATCCGCTTCTCGTCAGCCGGGAGCCACAGGCGCGAAGACCAGCTTCGCACCTTGTCCGGCCGCGACGACGTTTAGGCAAACGTCTTGGCGAAACCTTCGACCACGTTCTTCAGCTTGGCGGCAACGTCGTCATTGAGGTCGCGGCTATCGCGGATCGCGTCGAGGATGTCGGCATTCTTGCCGCGCAGCAGCGACAGCAGGCCATCCTCGAAGGCGCGCACCTTGTTGAGCGGCAGCGGATCGAGATAGCCGTTGGTGCCGGCCCAGATCACGCAGACCTGCTCTTCCATCTTCAGTGGCGAGAACTGCGGCTGCTTCAACAGTTCGGTCAGGCGCGAGCCGCGGTTGAGCAGGCGCTGGGTCGAGGCGTCGAGGTCGGAGCCGAACTGCGCGAACGCCGCCATTTCACGGTACTGCGCGAGCTCGCCCTTGATCTTGCCGGCGACCTTCTTCATCGCCTTGGTCTGCGCCGACGATCCGACGCGCGACACCGACAGACCGACGTTCACCGCGGGGCGGATGCCCTGGAAGAACAGGTCGGTTTCCAGGAAGATCTGGCCGTCGGTAATCGAGATCACGTTGGTCGGGATGTAGGCCGACACGTCGTTGGCCTGGGTTTCGATCACCGGCAGGGCGGTCAGCGAGCCCAAACCGTGCTCCTTGTTAAGCTTGGCGGCGCGCTCGAGCAGGCGGGAGTGCAGATAGAACACGTCGCCCGGATAGGCTTCGCGGCCCGGCGGGCGGCGCAGCAGCAGCGACATCTGGCGATAAGCGACGGCCTGCTTCGACAGATCGTCATAGATGATGACCGCGTGCATGCCGTTGTCGCGGAAATATTCGCCCATCGTGCAGCCGGTGAACGGCGCGATGTACTGCATCGGCGCCGGGTCCGATGCGGTGGCGGCAACCACAATGGAGTATTCCAGCGCGCCCTGCTCTTCGAGCACCTTCACGAACTGCGCGACGGTGGAACGCTTCTGGCCGACCGCGACGTAGACGCAATACAGCTTGATGCTCTCGTCCGGCTGGGCGTTGAGCGGCTTCTGATTGAGGATGGTATCGAGCGCGATCGCGGTCTTGCCGGTCTGGCGGTCGCCGATGATCAGCTCACGCTGGCCGCGGCCGATCGGGATCAGCGCATCGATCGCCTTCAGACCGGTCGCCATCGGCTCGTTCACCGACTTGCGCGGAATGATGCCCGGCGCCTTCACGTCGACGCGCATGCGCTTGTCAGCCTGGATCGGACCCTTGCCGTCGATCGGGTTGCCGAGCGCATCGACGACGCGGCCGAGCAGGCCCTTGCCGACCGGCGTGTCGACGATGGCGCGGGTGCGCTTGACGGTCTGGCCTTCCTTGATCTCGCGGTCGGCGCCGAAGATCACGATGCCGACGTTGTCGTTTTCGAGGTTGAGCGCCATGCCGCGGGTGCCGTTCTCGAACTCGACCATTTCACCGGCCTGGACGTTGTCCAGCCCGTAGACGCGGGCGATACCGTCACCGACCGACAGCACCTGGCCGACTTCGGTGACCTCGGCCTCCTGGCCGAAATTCTTGATCTGGTCCTTGAGGATCGCGGAAATTTCCGCGGCGCGGATGTCCATCAGCCTGCCTCTTTCATCGCGTGCTTGATCGAATTGAGTTTGGTGCGAAGCGAACTATCCACCATGCGGCTACCGACCTTGACCACAAGGCCGCCGATGATGGAGGGATCGATCTTCACGTTGAGCGCGACGTCCTTGCCCGTCACCGACTTCAGTGCGGTCTTCAGCGCGTCGAGATTCTTGTCATTGAGCGCTTCCGCGACGGTGACCTCGGCGGTCGCCTCGCCCTTGAAGTTCGCCACCAGCGCGTTGTAGGCGCGGATCACGTCCGCGACCGCAAACAAGCGGCGATTGGAGGTGAGCACTTTCAGGAACTTGGCGGTGATGCCGGAAATGCCGGCCTTGTCGAGCACCGCGGAGAGCGCCTTCAATTGCGCTTCGGCGGAAAACACCGGGCTGCGGACGAGGCGCTTTAGATCGGCGCTCTCATTCAGAAGGGCATTGAATTTATCGAGATCGGACTTCACGGCATCGACGGACTTTTCGTCGCGAGCCAGATCAAACAGGGCCGTTGCGTAACGACCGGCAACTCCCGAAACGGACGGATCTTCAGCAGCCACAGACGCGCTCTTTTTTGCTGTCAAATTCGCAAGGGAAAAACCGTCGCCGCTGCAGCGGCGCCTAGCGATCCAAGCCCTTGGAATTCAAGCGGGACTTCGATTTTCGACCGACACGCGGAGTGCCGGGATCGTTAAAATCGCGGCTTTGCTAGCATGGCAGGCGCGCAGGTGCAACACGACGTCACATCTAGGTGATGCCTTGTCGCACGGCCGCAACGAAGCGCGGCACGAACCTCGTGGAGCGAAATTCTGCGCGCAGGAATTTTGACCGGCAGGCAGGAAGGTCGCCGATCGTTCCATTGGCGATCGCATGCCTACTCCGAGTTCCTGCGACGGAACAAAGCGGCCGGATGCTCTCCATTTCGTGATTACTTGCGGAAACCTTTCCTAAACGTAAATCAACAGTATTCGCAAGTATTCTTTAGGTTAAAAATTGGTTAAGGCCGAAGACTAGCGGAAGCTGTCGGGCGGGGCCCCGGCAGTAACAAGATATTTCAGCCTGATACATTCCGAATTTACTGCCCAATTCATGCCTCATTGCGAAATCACACGGCTTTCGTCAACGAAGGGACGGGGGTTCCATTTGCCGCGTCCGTGGCAATACTGCTTGAGGGTCTTGAATGCTGAAATACAAGAAGTCGGCTCGGGGCAACGCAACCCGGTCGTCGCGCGCGGCGCTGGCTGTCGTCGCCGCAACTTTCCTGGTTGGTGGCAGCATCACCGAAGCGTCGGCTAAATCCCGGCACCACCATCATCGCCATCACCACCATCATCACCAGGCCCGTGCCGCAACCGACGGTGCGTCCTCGCGCGATGCCAATGCGGCGTTCACGCCCAGCACCGGCGGCCGCAGCTTCTCGGGCGTAGCGTCCTTCTACGGCAACGAATCCGGCAGCCGCACCGCCTCCGGTCAGCGCTTCAACCAGAACGCCATGACCGCAGCCCATCGCAGCCTGCCGTTCGGCACCAAGCTGCGCGTGACCCATGGCGGCCGCAGCGTGATCGTCACCATCAATGATCGTGGCCCGTTCATCCGCGGCCGCGTGCTCGATCTCTCCACGGGCGCCGCCCGTGCCATCGGCCTGACTGGTTCCGGCGTCGGCCGTGTCACCGCCGAGGTCGTCTCTTAAAGGCGTCCTTCAGGCGCCGTTTCCGACCAGTTTCGGTAAGCGTTGCGTAGAGTACGGTCGCGGAACTTTCCGCACACCGATGAAAGCCTGCCGTCAGAAGTGACGGCAGGCTTTTTCACGCGCCCTCCCCCGTCATTGCGAGCGAAGCGAAGCAATCCATCTCGCCGCTTGTGGAGACATGGATTGCTTCGCCGCTTCGCGTCTCGCAATGACGGCTGAGGCTCCGGAACAAGCTTTACAAGAAGCTCTGCGGATCGACGTCGACCTCGAGCTTGAGGTTCCCCGTGGTCTTCGGCCCGGCCGCCAGCCATTCGCGCAAGTACTGCGACAGATCGACCGAGCGCAGCGACTTCACCAGCAGGCGGAAGCGATAGCGGCCCTTGATCACCGCAAGCGGCGCCTCCGCCGGGCCGAGCACCTGGATGCGCTCGTCGAGCGGCGCGACCGAGGCCAGCTTGCGCCCAAAGCCTTCCGCCGTGGGCCGGTCGCCCGCCGAGATGATCAGGCTCGCCAATCGCCCGAACGGCGGATAGCCGGTGCGTTCGCGCGAATCGATCTCGCTCGCATAGAACGCCTCGCGGTCATTGGCGACCAGCGCCTTCATCACGGGATGTTCGGGCTGATGGGTCTGCAGATACCCGACGCCGCGGCCCTGGTCGCGGCCGGCGCGCCCGATCACCTGGTTGAGGAGCTGGAACGTGCGCTCGGCCGCGCGCGGATCGCCATTGCCGAGGCCCAGATCGGCATCGACGACGCCGACCAGGTTGAGGCGCGGGAAATTGTGGCCTTTCGCCACAAGCTGGGTGCCGATGATGATGTCGACCCGGCCCTCCGCAATCTCGTTGAGCTCGCTGCGCATGGTCTCAATCGAGGTGATGAGGTCGCTGGAGAGCACCATGGTGCGCGCGCCGGGAAACAGCGCCGCGGCCTCTTCCTGCAGCCGCTCGACCCCCGGACCGACCGCCACCAGCGATTCCTCCGCCGCGCAATGCGGGCAGATGTTCGGGCGCGGCATCGAGAAGCCGCAATGGTGGCAGACCAGGCGCTGGCGGAAACGGTGATCGACCAGCCAGGCGTCGCAGATGGTGCAGGCAAAGCGGTGTCCGCAGGCGCGGCACAGCGTCAGCGGCGCATAGCCGCGGCGATTGAGGAATAAAAGCGCCTGCTCGCGCCGTTCCACCGCGTAACGGATCTGCTCGGCGAGCCGCGGCGAGATGAAGCGGCCACGCGAGGGCGGCTCGCGGCGCAGGTCGATGGCCTCGATCGTCGGCATGTGCTGGCCGCCGAAGCGCGAGGGCAGCGCGATGCGCTGATAGCGCCCCTTGCGCGCATTGACCTCGCTCTCGATCGATGGCGTGGCGGAGGCGAGCACGATCGGGATCTTGGCGATATGCGCGCGCACCACGGCCATGTCGCGGGCATGGTAATGCGCGCCGTCGTCCTGCTTGTAGGCCTGGTCGTGCTCCTCATCGACGATGATGAGCCCGAGATCGGCATAGGGCAGGAACAGCGCCGAGCGCGCACCGACCACCACCGGCGCCTCACCGCCCGAGATCGCTGCCCAATTGCGGGCGCGGGTGCGCGGCGAGAGCTCGGAATGCCATTCCAGCGGACGCACGCCAAAGCGCTGCACGAAGCGATCGAGGAACTGGCCGGTCAGCGCGATCTCCGGCATCAGGATCAGCGACTGCCTGTTACGGCGGATGTTTTCGGCGATCGCCTCGAAATAGACCTCGGTCTTGCCCGATCCAGTGACGCCATCGAGCAGGGCCACATGAAAACTGCCGCTCGCCGCCAGCGTCCGCATCGCGTCGGCGGCGGCGCGTTGCTGGTGTGAGAAGTCCGGCTGCGCGTAATCCGGATCGGGCATGGGCGGCGCTGGTGGCGGCGGCATCGGCTCGACCGTCAAGGTGCCCTCATCGACGAGGCCATCGATGACGCCACTGCTCACGCCGGCTTCCCTCGCCGCCTCCGACTTGCCATGCAGCAGGCGGTCCGCGAGCACGTCGATCACCCGCCGCCGTGCCGGCGTCATTCGCCGCGGTGGCTCTCCGACCAGCCGCACGCCCAGACGCATCCGCTCAGGGCCGAGATTTTCGCCCATGCGCAGCGTCATCCGCAGCACCATGCCGCGCGCGGACAGCGTGTAATTGGCAACCCAATCGACGAGCGCGCGCAGCTCCGGTTTCAGCGGCGGCAGGTCGAGCTTCTCGCTGACATCCTTTAGCCGGTTGTGCAGCCGCGGATCGGGCTTTGCGTTTTCCGCCCACACTACCGCCATCACCTCGCGCGCACCGAGCGGCACGGCGACGACATCGCCGGCCTTCAGATCCATGCCGCGCGGCACGCGATAGGAATAGGTCTGGTCCAGCGCGACCGGGACCAGCACATCGACCATGGAGGTCGGCGTGACAGAGGAAGCGTGGCTGCGCGCAGTATCCATTCAGGGAATCAAGAGTTCCGATTGCTCGACTTGGAGGTAGACTTGGAGGTTAGAGCGGCCGGCGCAAGTTAGCGAACGGTAAACGAAAGCGATGCGATATAATGGCTTAAACCATCGCCTCCAAGACAGGTCCATAAGACAGGTCCATGGCCAAAGCGCTTCCCGCCGTTCCCTTGATCGAACTCGACTGCGCCGACGAAACCGTCACGCAAGAGATGGCGCACTGGCTATCGCATCTGCGTGCCGAACGGCGATTGTCGCCGAAAACACTGGAGGCCTATGCTCGCGATGTCCGCCAATGCCTCGCCTTTCTCGCCCAGCACTGGGGCACGCAGGTGACGCTGCAGGGTTTTGCGGCGCTGGAAGCCACCGACATCAGGGCGTTCATGGCGATGCGCCGCGCCGACGATATCGCGGGGCGTTCGCTGATGCGGGCCTTGGCGGGCCTGCGCTCGTTCGGCCGGTTCCTCGAGCGCGAAGGCAAAGGCAAGGTCGGCGCCCTCTCCGCGATTCGCGCACCCAAGGTTGCAAAGAGCCTGCCGAAGCCCATCCACGTGGCAGCGGCAAAACGCTTTGCCGATGCCGACGAGCGCGCCGGCGAGGCCCGGGAGACCTGGGTGCTGGTGCGCGACGCCGCCGTGATGGCGCTGCTCTATGGCTCGGGCCTGCGCATCTCCGAGGCGCTCGGCTTGAAACGTCGCGACGTGCCGAAGCCCGGCGAAGGCGACGTGCTGGTCGTGACCGGCAAGGGCAACAAGACCCGCATGGTGCCGGTGCTGCAAAACGTGTTGCAGCTCATTGCCGACTACGCGGCGATCTGCCCGCATCCGCTGCCGCCCACCGGCCCGATGTTCGTCGGCGCCCGCGGCGGCCCCTTGAGCCCGCGCATCATCCAGCTCGCCATGGAGCGGCTGCGCGGCGCGCTCGGCCTGCCCGACAGCGCCACTCCGCACGCGCTACGGCATTCGTTCGCGACCCACCTGCTCAGCCGCGGCGGCGATTTGCGGGCGATCCAGGAATTGCTCGGCCACGCCTCGCTCTCGACGACGCAAATCTATACCGGCATCGATTCGGAGCGGCTGCTGGAGGTCTATCGCTCCGCGCATCCGCGGGGCTAATTCCGCTTCTGTCTTGACGCGTTTTCCTCATGCGAGGGGCGATGCCGGGTTCATCCTGACACGCTCGCGTCACATCCGCTTGGCACTTGCGTAAGCGATGTCATTTCGGCAATCGTGACGGCGGGTCATATCGGAGAGGGGAATCATGAGCGCACACGAGAGTATGGAGCATGCCGAGCACGCCGAGCATGCTTCCGGCGAGAACAAGAAGATCGCGCTGTTGATTGCCGTGATCGCGCTGTTCCTGGCGCTCTCGGAGACGCTGGGCAAGGGGGCGCAGACCGAATCGATCAGCAAGAACGTCGAGGCGTCGAACCTGTGGGCGTTCTTCCAGGCCAAGAGCATCCGCCGCACCGCAGTGCAGGCGGCCGCCGAGCAGGCCAAGCTCACTCTTGCCACCACAACAGACGATGCCGTCAGGGCGACCATTCAGAAGCAGATCGAGGACTGGCAGAAGACGGCGGCGCGCTACCGCTCCGAGCCCGAGACCGGCGAAGGCACCGAACAGCTCGCCGAGCGCGCCAAACATGCTGAGCATCAGCGCGACGAGGCGACGGCAAAATACCACCACTTCGAGATCGCCTCCGCCGCCTTCCAGATCGCGATCGTGCTGGCATCGGCGACCATCATCACCGGCATCCTCGCGCTGGCCTGGATTTCAGGCCTGCTGACGCTCGCGGGAATCGTCATCACCGCGCTGGGCTTGTATTCGCCGCATCTGCTGCATCTGCACTGAGTCGATCAATGCGTCGATACGCGGGTCCATAGGATTGTCATGCCCTGCGAAGGCGGGGCATCCAGTAAGCCGCGGCGATGACGGCACAGAGAATCACCGCGCTTGGTGCACGCTCCTGCGAAAGCGCGCGATCAGCCGGAACGTTCGCGCCGACCAGCCGTTGCCGTCGCCGCGCAGGATCTCAAGGATACGCTGCTTGATCGGATCGACCAGCGCGGCCGCTTTCGCCCGCATCCTCAGCACGAAATCATAGAGCGCCTCGAACCAGGGCATCTCCAGAAGCTTCGGCCGGGTCACGTCGAAGATGAAAGCGGTGACGCCGACGCCGAGAAACTTTGCGAACAGGATGGTGCCGATAGCGCTCATCCAGTGCTCATGGGCGAGCAGCCAAAGGCCGACCAGCTTCAGCGGAAACAGCGGGATCACCGGCACGATGAACACGATCAGCGTCATCGCCGGCGACAGCGAATCGACCCGATCGGCAAGCCACTGCTTGAACGCGCGCAGCGGGATCATCGCCACCACGCGCGCGACGATCGGCTCGAGATGGTCCCAAAGCCACGCCTCGATCAGGAAGATGATCGCGAGCAGGACCCAGAAAGGCTGAAGCAGGCGGCGCAGCATCTGTTGTCTCGACCCCGGCCAGATTTTACCTTTGAGCATAATCCTATACGGATCCTGCCCAGGCCCGGCGTCGATCACATATGGATGGCCCGCTTGCCGACCGCAAGCGCGGCTTCCTTGATCGCCTCGGAGCGGGTCGGATGGGCGTGGCAGGTGCGCGCCAGATCCTCGGCGGAGCCGCCGAATTCCATGAGAACCGCGGCTTCATGGATCATTTCGCCGGCTTCGCGGCCGATGATGTGCACGCCAAGCACCCGATCGGTCTTCGCATCTGCGAGAATCTTGACGAATCCCTCCGTGGTCTGGTTGACCTTGGAGCGGCCGTTGGCGGTGAACGGGAATTTGCCGACGGTATAGGCAATGCCGGCCTGCTTGAGCTCTTCCTCGGCCTTGCCGACCGAAGAGACTTCCGGCGTGGTATACACGACGGCTGGGATAACGTCGTGATTCACATGGCCGGCCTGGCCCGCGATGATCTCGGCAACCGCCACGCCTTCATCTTCCGCCTTGTGGGCCAGCATCGGCCCGGCAACGACGTCGCCGATCGCATAGATGCCTTTCACGGTGGTCGCGAAATGCGGGTCGATCTGGACGCGCCCGCGATTGTCGAGCGCAACGCCCGCTTCCTTCAGGCCGAGGCCTTCGGTGTAAGGCACGCGGCCGATCGAGACCAGCACCACGTCGGCTTCGATCGTTTCCGAAGGCCCGCCCGCGGCGGGCTCGACCTTGGCCAACAGCGTCTTGCCTGAGGTATCCACGGCGGTCACCTTGGTGCCGAGCTTGAACGCAAAGCCCTGCTTCTCGAGGATGCGCTGGAACTGCTTGGCGATCTCGCCATCCATACCGGGCAGGATGCGGTCGAGGAATTCGACCACCATTACCTCCGCGCCGAGGCGCTTCCACACCGAGCCGAGTTCGAGCCCGATCACGCCGGCGCCGATGATCAAGAGCCGCTCCGGCACTTTCTCCAGCGACAGCGCACCGGTCGACGACACGATGCGCTTCTCGTCGATCTCGATGCCCTTCAGCCGCGCGATATCGGAACCGGTGGCAATGACGATGTTCTTGGTCTCGACCGTCTGCGCCTTGCCATCAGCGGAAACCTCGACCTTGCCCGCGCCGAGGATTTTCCCGCTCCCCTTCAGCACGTCGATCTTGTTCTTCTTCATCAGGAAGTCGACGCCCCTGACATTGCCATCGATGCCCTGCTGCTTGAAGTTCATCATCGAGGGCAGGTCGAGTTTCGGCGCCGATACGCTGACGCCCATCTTGGCGAAGGAATGCGCGGCTTCCTCGAACATCTCGGACGCGTGCAACAGCGCTTTCGACGGCATGCAGCCGACATTGAGACAGGTGCCACCGAGCGTCGCGTTCTTCTCGACGACTGCGACCTTCATGCCAAGTTGCGCCGCGCGCACCGCGCAGACATATCCACCGGGGCCGGTGCCGATGACGACGAGATCATAAGAGGCCATATCAAAGATCCTGCTGCTGAAGTTCGTGACAGGTATTAGCGGCCGCCTGAGACATCAAGGATGGCGCTTGTCACATATGAAGCCTCGTCCGACATCAGCCAGACGATGGCGTTGGCGATTTCCTCTGCGGTGCCGACGCGCTTCATCGGCACCATGTGAGCGAGGCGATGGGCGCGATCGGGTTCACCGCCGGAGGCGTGGATGTCAGTGTCGATCAAGCCCGGCCGGATCGCCGCGACGCGAATGCCTTCTGCCGCGACTTCATAGCCAAGGCCGATGGTGAAGGAATCCACCGCGCCTTTCGACGCAGCATAGTCGACATAGGTGTTGGGCGAGCCGAGCTTAGCCGCGACCGACGACAGGTTGACGATGACGCCGCCCTTGCCGCCGTTGCGCGTCGACATCCGCTTCACCGCCTCGCGCGCGCACAGAATGCTGCCGGTGACGTTGACTGCCATCATGCGCTGGATGCGCTCAGCCGACATATTCTCGACCCGCATCGAGGGCCCGACGATGCCGGCATTATTAACCAGCGCGCCCAGCGTGCCGAATTCATCGGCCGCCTTGAACAGCGCAAGGATGTCCGCTTCGCTGCCGACATCGCATTTCACCGCGATCGCCTTGCCGTTGCTGGCCTCGATCGCGGAGACGACTTCGTTGGCAGACGCTTGGTTGCTGGCATAGCCCACAACCACGCGAAAGCCCCGGGCCGCCGCGGCGATGGCGGCGGCCCGGCCGATGCCGCGGCTGCCGCCGGTGATGACAACGACATTATCCGTCACATTCGCCCCTAAACGTTCACGCAACACTGTCTCGGCGGCCGAACGAGTTCAGCCGCCGTGCGAAAGCAAGATCAGAGATCCAGCACCAGCCGCGCCGGGTCTTCCAGGCTTTCCTTGACGCGCACCAGAAAGGTCACCGCTTCCTTGCCGTCGATGACGCGGTGATCGTAGGACAGCGCCAGATACATCATCGGGCGGATCTCGATCTTGCCGCCGACCACCACCGGGCGCTCCTGGATCTTGTGCATGCCGAGGATGCCGGACTGCGGCGCATTCAGGATCGGTGTCGACATCAGCGAGCCATAGATGCCGCCATTAGTGATGGTGAAGGTGCCGCCCTGCATCTCCTCGATCTTGAGCTGACCATCGCGGGCCCTGCGGCCGTAATCGGCGATCGATTTCTCGATCTCCGCGATCGACTTGGTGTCGCAGTCACGCACCACGGGCACCACCAGGCCCTTGTCGGTGCCGACGGCGATGCCGACGTGGTAGTAGTTCTTGTAGATCAGGTCGGTGCCATCGATCTCGGCGTTCGCCGCCGGGATCTCCTTCAAGCCCTGGACGCAGGCTTTGGTGAAGAAGCCCATGAAACCAAGCTTGACGCCGTGCTTCTTCTCGAACGCGTCCTTATACTGAGCGCGCATTGCCATGACGTGGCTCATGTCGACCTCGTTGAAGGTCGTCAGCATCGCCGCCGTGTTCTGCACATCCTTCAGCCGCCGCGCGATGGTCTGGCGCAGCCGCGTCATCTTCACGCGCTCTTCGCGCGCGGCATCATCCGCCGGTGACGGCGCACGCACCTGCACGGAAGCCGCCGGCTGAAAGACCGGCGTCGGCGCGGAAGCCGCCCGCTCGATCGCCGCCAGCATGTCGCCCTTGGTCACGCGGCCATCCTTGCCGGAGCCCGGCACGGTGGAGGCATCGATCCCGCTTTCAACCGAGAGCTTGCGCACCGACGGCGCCAGCGGCGTATCGGCAGGCAGTGCCTTCGGTGCTGATGGCGCAGGAGCAGGTGCGGCGGCAGCCGGGGGAGGCGGCGGTGCAGCCGCTGGCTTGGCCGGCGCCGGTGCAGCGGCCGGCTTGGCGACAGCACCTGCGGCGCCATCATTGATCTGGCCGAGCAGCGCGCCGACCGCGACGGTCTCGCCGTCCTTGGCGATGATCTCGCCGAGCGTGCCGGCGGAAGGCGCCGGCACCTCGATCGTGACCTTGTCGGTCTCGAGCTCGACCAAGGGTTCATCGACGGCAACGGCATCGCCGGCCTTCTTGAACCAGCGGCCGATGGTGGCCTCGGTCACGGATTCGCCTAGCGTCGGAACGCGGATTTCAGTCATGGTCTCGTTTCCTTAAAACAACCTGTGCGGTCATAAACTCTAGCTGTCATCCTCCGCCTTGTGCGCCATGGCGCACCGGGGCGGAGGAGCCGGTAGCCCGCGGCGGCTGCAATCAAGCAGCGGCGGCGCGGGTTACTGGATGCCCCGCTTTCGCGGGGCACGACGGATTGAATGTTAGTTCAGCGCCTCGTCCAGGAACGCCTTGAGCTGCGCAAGATGCTTCGACATCAAGCCCGTGGCGGTCGCCGCAGCGGCCGCGCGGCCGGCGTAGCGCGGACGCCTGTTCGGCGCGTGGATCTGGTTCAGCACCCACTCGAGATAAGGCTCGATGAAGTGCCAGGCACCCATGTTGCGCGGCTCTTCCTGGCACCACACCACCTCGGCGCCCTTGAAGCGGCTGAGCTCCTGCACCAGCGCCTTCAGCGGCACCGGATAGAGCTGCTCGATCCGCAGCAGATAGATGTCGTCGATGCCACGCTTCTCGCGCTCTTCGTAGAGGTCGTAATAGACCTTGCCCGAGCACAGGATGACGCGGCGGATCTTGGCATCCGGCTGCAGCTTGATCTTCTCGTCAGCCTGCATCTGGGCGTCGTCGTAGAGGATGCGGTGGAAGGTCGTACCCTTGGCCAGCTCCTCGAGCCGCGAGACGGCGCGCTTGTGCCGCAGCAGCGACTTAGGCGTCATCATGATCAGCGGCTTGCGGATCTCGCGATGCAGCTGCCGCCGCAGCACATGGAAATGGTTGGCCGGCGTGGTCGGGTAGACCACCTGCATGTTGTCCTCGGCGCACATCTGCAGATAGCGCTCGAGACGGGCCGAGGAATGTTCCGGTCCCTGGCCTTCATAACCATGCGGCAGCATACAGACGAGGCCGGACATGCGCAGCCATTTGCGCTCACCCGACGAGATGAACTGGTCGAACACCACCTGGGCGCCGTTGGCGAAATCGCCGAACTGCGCTTCCCAGACCGCCAGCGCATTCGGCTCGGCGAGCGAATAGCCGTATTCGAAGCCGAGCACCGCTTCTTCCGACAACAGCGAGTTGATGACCTCGTAGTGGCCCTGGTCGACGCCGAGATGGTTGAACGGCGTGTAGCGGCTCTCATCCTCCTGGTCGATCAAGACCGAGTGGCGCTGCGAGAAGGTGCCGCGCTCCGAATCCTGGCCGGACAGGCGAACGTGATGGCCTTCCTCCAGCAGCGAGCAGAACGCCAGCGCCTCGCCGGTCGCCCAGTCGATGCCGACACCGCTGTCGATTGCTTTCGCACGGTTATCGAGGAAGCGCTGGATGGTCCGGTGGACGCGGAAACCATCCGGCACCTTGGTGATCTTGCGGCCGATGTCCTTGAGCACGGCGACGTCGACGCCGGTGACGCCGCGGCGCGCATCCTCTTCCTGGTCCGCGATCTTGAAGCCGGCCCATTTGCCGTCGAGCCAGTCGGCCTTGTTCGGCTTATAGCTGGCGCCGGCCTCGAACTCGGCATCGAGCCGGGCGCGCCAGTCGGCCTTGGCCTTCTCGACCTCGCCCTCGGTGACGACGCCTTCGGCGATCAGCCGCTTGGCATAGATTTCCAGCGTAGACGGATGCGAAGCGATCTTCTTGTACATCACCGGCTGGGTGAAAGCCGGCTCGTCGCCCTCGTTGTGGCCATGCCTGCGGTAGCAGAACATGTCGATGACCACGGGCTTGTGGAACTTCTGGCGGAACTCGATCGCGACCTTGGCCGCGAACACCACCGCTTCCGGATCGTCGCCGTTCACATGGAAGATCGGCGCGTCGATCATCTTCGCCACGTCGGACGGATAGGGCGAGGAGCGCGAGTAGCGCGGATAGGTGGTGAAGCCGATCTGGTTGTTGACGATGAAGTGCAGCGAGCCGCCGGTGCGATACCCCTTCAGGTCGGACAGGCTGAAGCATTCCGCCACCACGCCCTGTCCGGCGAACGCCGCGTCGCCATGCATCAAGAGCGGCAGCACCGAAATGCGCATGTCCGGCGGATCGCCATGCTGGTCCTGCTTGGCGCGCACCTTGCCGAGCACCACGGGGTCGACGATCTCGAGATGCGAGGGGTTTGCGGTCAGCGACAGATGGATGCTGTTGCCGTCGAACTCGCGGTCGGACGATGCGCCCAGATGATACTTGACGTCACCGGAGCCTTCGACCGCGTCCGGATTGGCCGAACCGCCCTTGAATTCGTGGAACAGCGCGCGGTGCGGCTTGCCCATCACCTGGGTCAGCACGTTGAGGCGGCCGCGATGCGGCATGCCGACCACGATCTCCTTCACGCCGAGATTGCCGCCGCGCTTGATGATCTGCTCCAGCGCCGGGATCAGCGACTCGCCGCCATCGAGGCCGAAGCGCTTGGTGCCGGTGAATTTGACATCGCAGAACTTCTCGAAGCCTTCGGTCTCGATCAGCTTGTTCAGGATCGCACGGCGCCCCTCAGGGGTGAAGCTGATCTCCTTGTCCGGACCCTCGATGCGCTCCTGAATCCATGCCTTCTGCGCAGCATTGGAGATATGCATGAACTCGACGCCGAGCGTCTGGCAGTAGGTGCGCTCGCAGATCGCGACGATCTCGCGCAAGTTGCCGTATTCGAGCCCGAGCACGTGATCGAGGAAGATCTTGCGGTCGAAATCGGCTTCCGTGAACCCGTAGGTGCGCGGATCGAGCTCTTCGCGGTCGCGCGGCGCCTCGATGCCGAGCGGATCGAGCTTGGCGTGGAAATGGCCGCGCATGCGGTAGGCGCGGATCAGCATCAATGCCCGCACCGAATCGCGCGTCGCCTGGTTGACGTCGGCGGCCGAGAGCTCGGCGCCCTTGGCCTGCGCCTTGGCGGCGATCTTATTGCCGACGGCCTTCTCGACCTGTGCCCAGTTGCCGTCCAGCGCCGAGGTCAGGTCGTCGCGCGGCGTCGCCGGCCAGTTGGGACGGCTCCAGGACGGGCCTTCCGCGTTCTTCTGGACGTCCGCGGGGGTGTCCTTCAGGCTCTTGAAGAAATCCTGCCAGTCCGTGTCGACCGATGCCGGGTCCTGCTCGTAGCGGGCGTAGAGATCGTCGATGTAGGTGGCGTTGGTACCCTGCAAAAAGGAGGAAAGGGCAAAAGCGGCGTTCGCGTCCTGGCGAGACATGATAGCGTCCTGGTGATTTTCGGTTCGCGCGCAAGTGACGGCGCAAGCAGCCGGCCTGGAAGGGCCGGCTGGCTGAGATAGGATGGTTTACCCTATTTAATCCTAAACTTCGCGCCGAAAAGAACCAAGGACTGAATCAGGACTTCAATTTCTCGGCAAGGGTATGTCCGAGCCGTGCGGGCGACGGAGAAACGGTGATTCCGGCCGCTTCCATGGCCGCGGTCTTGGAACCGGCGTCGCCCTTGCCACCGGAGATGATCGCGCCCGCATGACCCATGCGGCGGCCGGGAGGGGCGGTGACGCCGGCGATGAAGCCGACCATCGGCTTCTTGCGGCCGCGCTTGGCTTCGTCCTTGATGAACTGGGCGGCGTCCTCCTCGGCCGAGCCGCCGATCTCGCCGATCATGATGATCGACTTGGTAGCCTCGTCCTTCAGGAACATTTCCAGTACATCGATGAACTCGGTGCCCTTGACCGGGTCGCCGCCGATGCCGACGGCCGTGGTCTGGCCGAGCCCCTCCTGCGAGGTCTGGAACACGGCCTCGTAGGTCAACGTGCCCGAGCGGGAAACGATCCCGACGCTGCCGGGCCGGAAGATGTTGGCCGGCATGATACCGATCTTGCATTCGCCGGCGGTCATGACGCCCGGGCAGTTCGGCCCGATCAATCGCGACTTCGAGCCTGACAGCGAGCGCTTGACGCGCACCATGTCGAGCACCGGGATGCCTTCGGTGATGCAGACGATCAGCGGGATCTCCGCATCGATCGCCTCGCAGATCGCGTCCGCCGCGCCCGGCGGTGGCACATAGATCACCGACGCATCGGCGCCGGTCTTCTCGCGCGCCTCGCGCACCGTGTCGAACACCGGCAGGCCGAGATGGGTCGAGCCGCCTTTGCCGGGCGAAGTGCCGCCGACCATCTTGGTCCCGTAAGCGATCGCCGCTTCCGAATGGAAGGTGCCGTTCTTGCCGGTGAAACCCTGGCAGATGACCTTGGTGTTGTTGTCGATCAGGATGGACATGTCTTCAGATGCTTTCGCGAAACGCCGGTGACAGGTTTACTTGTTTGAGCCGGATCAGGCTTGGTGGACACGCCGATACACGCCGGTGAGCACGTCTGCCCATCCTTCCGCGTCGGGCGAGAACTGGATCTTCATGGTGTAGCTGTTGTCGTCGACGACCTCGTAGAGGTGACGCGCGTTGCCGCGCAGCGAGCCGCGCACGAGGGTCAGCGTCTTGCCGACCCAGCTCCCGGACGCCGGCGACGGCGGGTAGTAGCCGAGCGAATCGTGCCAGAACAATTTGTAGAGCCGGTCGTCGCGGTCATAGGTGAACAGGGCGTGGGTGGCGAATATCTCCAGGCCGTCGCGCGTCTGGCGCGTGTCCTGGATCAGATAAAAGCCGTTGAGATCGATGCGTGCCACCACATGCGAGGTGGCGGGACCGCCCGCGTTCCAGCGCGACGGATAGACCACCTCCTCGCCGGCCCATTCACCCGCAAATACCCCGAGCTTCTTGTGCTCCGGAAGCGGTAACGGTGCGGCGAGATGGTCCTGAGCCATTGCTAGCCTCCCTTGACGGCATTCACGATTTTCTGCGCGGCGTCATCGAGATTATCAGCGGGCAGGACATTGAGACCGCTATTGTTGATGATCTTCTTGCCCTGCTCGACATTGGTGCCTTCGAGCCGCACCACCAGCGGCACCTTCAGGCCAACCTGCTTGACCGCAGCGACGACACCCTCGGCGATCACGTCGCACTTCATGATGCCGCCGAAGATGTTGACCAGGATGCCCTTCACGTTCGGATCCGCGGTGATGATCTTGAACGCCGCGGCCACCTTGTCGACACTAGCACCGCCGCCGACGTCGAGGAAGTTCGCGGGCTCCATGCCGTAGAGCTTGATGATGTCCATGGTCGCCATGGCAAGCCCGGCGCCGTTGACCATGCAGCCGATGGTGCCGTCGAGCGCCACATAATTGAGGTCGTATTTCGAGGCCTCGATCTCCTTGGCGTCCTCCTCGGTCTCGTCGCGCAGGGCCGCGACCTCGGGATGGCGGAACATGGCGTTGTCGTCGAACGCCACCTTGGCATCGAGCACGCGCAGTTGTCCCTGCTTGGTGACGACGAGCGGATTGATCTCCAGCATCGCCATGTCCTTGGCGGTGAACGCGGCGTAAAGCTGGCTCACGAGCTTTTCCGCCTGCTTGGCGAGATCGCCGGAAAGGTTCAGCGCCTTCGCGACGGTGCGGCCGTGGTGCGGCATGATGCCGGTGGCCGGATCGACCGAGAAGGTGATGATCTTCTCCGCGGTCGAGTGCGCGACGTCCTCGATGTTGACGCCGCCTTCGGTCGAGACCACGAACGAGACTTCGCTGGTCTCGCGGTTGACCAGGATCGAGAGATAGAACTCCTTGTCGATCTCGGAGCCTTCCTCGATGTAGAGGCGATTGACCTGCTTGCCATGCGCCCCGGTCTGCACCGTCACAAGCGTCGCGCCGAGCATCTGCTTGGCGAACGCGGCAACCTCGGCCACCGACTTGGCGATGCGAACGCCACCCTTGTCGCCGGCGGAGGCCTCCTTGAACTTGCCCTTGCCGCGACCGCCGGCGTGGATCTGGCTCTTCACCACCCAGATCGGGCCGGGAAGCGTCTTGGCCGCTACCTCGGCATCTTCAGGCTTCAGCACGGGCACGCCGCGTGAGATCGGCACGCCGAATTCGTGCAGCATTGCCTTGGCCTGATACTCATGGATATTCATCGGGACGCTCCCCAAAACCCTCTACGGCGAGTTCTACAGTTCACCTTGGTAGTTGGCATACCACATACCAAAAGAACTGCAACCCAGAAACGCTTTCGGCCCCGATCGGGACCGAAAACTAAACGAAATCAATGACCGAGCAGATCGGGCGCGATCTTCTTGCAGGCGTCGACGAGACCCTGCACCGCGCCGACCGATTTGTCGAACGCCTCGCGGTCCTTGCCGGCCAGCTCGATCTCGACCACGCGCTCGACGCCCTTGGAGCCGATCACCACGGGCACGCCGACATACATGTCCTTCACGCCGTATTCCCCGTTGAGATAGGCGGCGCAGGGCATCACGCGCTTCTTGTCCTTCAGATAGCTCTCGGCCATCGCGATCGCGGACGCCGCCGGCGCGTAGAAGGCCGAGCCGGTCTTCAGGAGGTTGACGATCTCGGCGCCGCCATTGCGGGTGCGGTCGACGATCTCGTCGATGCGCGCCTGCGAGGTCCAGCCCATCTTGACCAGATCGGGCAGCGGGATGCCCGCGACGGTGGAATAGCGCACCAGCGGCACCATGGTGTCGCCATGGCCGCCAAGCACGAAGGCGGTGACGTCCTCGACCGAGACGTTGAATTCGTCCGCGAGGAAATAGCGGAAGCGTGCGGAGTCGAGCACGCCCGCCATGCCGACAACCTTCTTGCTCGGCATGCCCGAGGCCTTCTGCAGCGCCCAGACCATGGCGTCGAGCGGGTTGGTGATGCAAATGACGAAGGCATCGGGGGCATACTTCTTGATGCCCGCGCCGACCTGCTCCATCACTTTCAGGTTGATGCTCAGGAGATCATCGCGGCTCATGCCAGGCTTGCGCGGCACGCCGGCGGTGACGATGCAGACCTTGGCGCCATCGAGCGCCTCGTAGGAATTGGCGCCGACCAGATTGGAATCGAAGCCGTCGACCGGCGAGGACTGCGCGATATCAAGCGCCTTGCCCTGCGGCACGCCCTCGGCGATGTCGAACAGCACGACGTCGCCAAGCTCTTTCAGGCCGATCATGTGAGCCAGCGTTCCGCCGATCTGGCCGGAGCCAATCAAAGCAATCTTGTCGCGCGCCATGGGAAATCTGTCCTTTGAGCACAAAGAGGAGGATGGATAGCAGACTGGATCGCTGGTTATCCCTTTCGAATGATCCATTCAAGTCGCGGCCATGCCCAATTGTCGGGCCGGCTGCACATCCTGATCAGAGGCATACCAGCACGTCCGTCATTCCGGGGCATCGCGCAGCGATGAACCCGGAATCTCGCACCACGATCTCCAGATTCCGGGTTCGCGCTGGCGCGCGCCCCGGAATGACTGCGTGTGGCACTTAAGTCTCCACCAGCCCCGTGCTCGAGCCGCTGGCCGTGGAATCCTTTCGCTTCCCGTGCGGAAGCGCCAGATAGGAGGCCGAGCTCATTTCGATCAGGCGCGAGGACGTGCGCTTGAATTCGTTGGCCTCAACACCTTCGGTCGCGAGGTAAAGCGACACCGGGTTCGCCTGGGCAGAGGCCATCAGTTTCACGGCATTGTCATAGAGCGTATCAATCAGTGAGATGAAGCGCTTGGCGGCATTCCGATCGGTCAGATCCATCACCGGGATCCGGTCGATCAGAATGGTGTGATAATCGTGCGCGAGCCTCAGATAGTCGGAGGCCGCCAGCGGCTTTTGGCAAATCTCGGCAAAACTGAAACGCGCCACGCCATGCGACGAGCAGGGCACCTGCAGGATGCGCCCCTTGATCGGAATATCGCGCGGCTTGCAGGGCGCATTGCCGGTCATCCGGACCCAGGCCGTATTCAGCGCGGCCTCCGCCTCCTCGTCGGCCGGCACCAGCCACATCTTCCCGCCGGCAAGTTTTTCCAGACGGAAATCGGTGCGCGCATCGAGCCGCAGCACGTCCATGTGCTCGGAGATCTGCGCGATGAAGGGCAGGAACAGCGCGCGATTGAGGCCGCCTTTGTAGAGATCTTCCGGCGCAACGTTGGAGGTCGCGACCACGACGGTGCCGAGCTCGAACAGTTTCGCGAACAGCCGCCCGAGGATCATCGCATCAGCGATGTCGGTGACGTGGAATTCGTCGAAGCAGAGCAGCCAGGCTTCATCGAAGATCGACTGCGCGGTGAGCGCGATCACGTCGGCATCGGCGATCTCGCCGCGCGCGATCTGCTGCCGATAACCGTAGATCCGCTCATGCGCTTCGGCCATGAACTCGTGAAAATGGGCGCGGCGCTTGTGCTCGATCGGACACTGCTGGAAGAACAGGTCCATCAGCATGGTCTTGCCGCGGCCGACCTCGCCATGGACGTACAGCCCGCGCGGCGGCTCGTTCTTGTCGCCGCCGAACAGCCGGCCGAACAGGCCCTGCTTGCGCGAGGGCTTGTAGCTTGCCAAGCGGTCCTCGAGCGCACCGAAGGCGTCGGCGACGCGAGCCTGCTCCGGATCGGCTTCAATCGCCCCGGAGTCAATGAGAGCCTGATAATGCGCGCGGAAGGAACTCGGCGAGGTGGAGAGCATGCCTCCTTTCGGCCCTATGGGACGAAAAATTGCAAGCCGCGAATGGGGCCGGGGCTATGACAAATTCTAACGGCGGTCATGCCCCGGTGATTGGCCCCCGGGGCATTCCCACGTCGCCATTGCCGCCCCGACCTCAAGCGGGAGGCGTTCACGCGCTCAGCGCGTAGGAATCCTCGACCACATAGGGTCCGCCGCCGGTGGAGGCGCGCGAGGAGAACAGCACGAAGCGCGAAGCCAGGAAGGTGCGGCTCGGGAAATAGCCGCGCACCGAGAGATAGTCGGCGACGTCCTGGCTCGAAGCGTCATGCAGCCGCGCCAGCGTGACATGCGGCGTAAATTTGCGCCCTTCCGGATCGAGCCCGATCCGCTGCATCAACCGCTCAAGCTCGGCCTGCAGGTCGATCAACGGCTTGCTCGGCTCGACGGAGGCAACCACCGCACGCGGCTTGCGTCCGCCGAAGCTCGATAGCCCCTTGAGCTTGACCTCGAACGGCTTGCGGTTGATCCGCAGCAGCATCGAGGCGATCTCGTTGGCGGAGACGCCGTCGATATCGCCGATGAAGCGCAAGGTGACGTGGTAATTTTCGGGATCGATCCAGCGTGCGCCGGGAAGGCCGCCACGCAAGCCGGAAAGGGTCTGGCCAATCTCGGCCGGGATTTCCAGTCCAGTGAACAGACGCGGCATCGCAAGATCCTCGATGCAGAGCGTGAGCTCGAAGAGCCCTCGCTGAGAATAGCCCGGCAGCGAATCACCGGTGATTATTTCTAGCCGACTTATATGACTCTGCGAAGCATGCGACATTAACAGCTCGTAAACCTACGGAAAAACCGCAAGCCGGGCTTGTCCACTGCCTGCTTTTCAACTCCGCTGCCCAGAGATCGTGCCAACAAATGCCTCCACCGTGGGCAGCATATTTTTTACGATGATGTCGATGCCATCGGCGGTGGGATGCATGCCGTCGGCCTGGTTGAGCTTGGCGTCGGCCGCGACACCCTCAAGAAAGAACGGGTAAAGCGGCACGCCGAAGGATTTCGAAAGCTCCGGATAGATCGCATTGAAGCGCGCCGCATAGTCGCTTCCGTAGTTGGGCGGCGCAACCATGCCGCAGATAAGCACCGCTACTCCGCGCGCCTTCAGCCGCGACAGAATGTCGGAGAGAGCGGCACGGGTCACCGCGGGATCGGTGCCGCGCAGCCCGTCGTTGGCGCCGAGTTCGAGGATAACGGCGTCGGTTCCCTCGGGCACCGACCAATCGAGCCGCTCGCGGCCGCCGGAGGCGGTGTCGCCGGACACCCCGGCGTTGGTCATATCAACCTTTATCCCCTTGGCTTCCAAGGCTTTTTGCAGCTTCGCGGGGAACGCGGCATTGGCGGGAAGACCGAGGCCGGCGCTCAAGGAATCGCCCAGCACGACCATCTTGACCGCTTTGGCCGCCCCGGCCGATTGTCCCTGTGCAGTTGCCGTAGCCACCGTCATCAAGGTCACAATCAACACAAGTATGTGCACGAGGGTCGCAATCCGGCCCTCGACCCGCGCAGCGGAAGTGCCATATGACCGAGCCATGGACAGTCTCATAGAATCCTCTTCGCTCTCCGGCGTCGCGCCGGACACCATTTCCATTTCCAACGTCAACCTCTCGCTCGGCACCGGTGCGGCCCGGGTTCATATCCTGAAAGATATCAGCCTTCGTGTGGCATCGGGTGAAGCGATCGGACTGATCGGGCCGTCAGGCTCGGGCAAGTCGACGCTGTTGATGGTGATGGCGGGATTGGAACGTCCTGACAGCGGCCAGGTAGTGGTCAGCGGCACGCCGTTCAATACGCTGGACGAGGACGCGCTGGCGCGTTTCCGCGGGCGCCAGGTCGGCATCGTCTTTCAATCGTTCCACCTGATCCCCACCATGACGGCGCTGGAAAATGTCGCGGTGCCGCTCGAACTTGCCGGCAATCCCGACGCCGCCGAACGCGCCGCCGCGGAACTGACATCGGTCGGCCTCGGCCACCGGCTGCACCACTATCCGACGCAGCTCTCCGGCGGCGAGCAGCAGCGCGTCGCTCTCGCGCGTGCGCTGGCGCCCGATCCTGCGATCCTGGTCGCGGACGAGCCGACCGGCAATCTCGATGAGGCAACGGGCAAGCAGATTGTCGACCTCCTGTTCACCAAACATGCCGAGCGCGGCATGACGCTGGTGCTCGTCACCCATGACTCTTCGCTGGCACAGCGCTGCGACCGCGTGGTGCGGCTGCGCTCGGGACGAATCGACGGACAGTCGGCAACATGAGCATTGCTGTCGAGGCTGCCACGACGAGCCGCGCCCCGTCGCTAGCGCTCCGCTATGCGCTGCGCGAGTTGCGCGGCGGCCTGCGCGGCTTCTATGTCTTCATCGCCTGCATCGCGCTCGGCGTGATGGCCATCGCCGGCGTCGGCTCGGTGGCGGCAAGCCTGAGCGAAGGGCTTACGCGCGAGGGCCGGACGCTGCTTGGCGGCGACGTCAGCTTTTCCCTGATGCAGCGCGAGGCCAAGCCGGCCGAAATCGCGTTCCTGCGCACACATGGCGACGTCTCAGTCGGGGCAACGCTGCGCGCGATGGCGCGCAATCCGGCGGGCACGCTGGCGCTGGTCGAGCTCAAGGCCGTCGACGGGTCTTATCCGCTGCTCGGCGACCTGACGCTCAATCCGAAGATGCTGGTCCCCGACCTCTTCGCCGAACGCAATGGCGTGTTCGGCGCCGGCGTCGATTCGACCTTGCTGGCGCGGCTTGACCTGAAGCTCGGTGACGACGTCACCATCGGTGGCGCGACGTTCCAGATCCGCAGCGTGATCGAGGCCGAGCCGGACAAGCTCGTCGGCGGCGTGGGCCTTGGGCCCCGCTTCCTCGTCAGCGAGACGGGACTGCGTGCAACCGGGTTGCTGCAGCCCGGCAGCCTGGTGCGTTGGGTCTACCGCGTGAAGCTGCCGGCCAATGCCAATGACGAGCGCGCGACCGGCACATTCATCGATAGCGCGCGCAATGCGCTGCCCGAAGCCGGTTGGGAGATCCGCAGCCGCGACAACGCCTCGCCGCAGCTCGAACGCAACATCCATCGCTTCACCCAGTTCCTGACCCTGGTTGGCCTCGCCGCGCTGCTGGTCGGCGGCGTCGGCGTCGCCAACGCCGTCAAAAGTCATATCGATCGCCGGCGCGACGTCATCGCGTCCTTCAAGGCGCTCGGCGCCACGGGCCGCGACGTCTTCACGATCTATCTGACGCAGGTGATCGTGCTCGCCACCATCGGCTCGGTGATCGGGCTTGCGCTTGGCGCAGCCCTGCCCTTCGTCATCGTCGGCGTGTTCGGGAAGCTGCTGCCGCTGCCGGTGATCCCGGCGCTGCATCCCGATGAACTCGCATTGTCGTTCGTCTACGGCCTCCTGACCGCGCTGGCGTTCGGGCTGTGGCCGCTCGGCCGGGTGCACGACGTGCCGGTGGCGGCGCTGTTCCGCGATACGGTCGCGAGCGAATGGCACCGGCCGCGCTGGAGCTATCTCGCACTGATGGGCGCAGTGATCGCGCTGCTGATCGCGGTTGCGATCGGACTTTCCTACGACAAGCGCATCGCCGCGGTGTTCGTCGCCTCCTCCATCGCAGTCTTCGTGCTGCTCCGTTTGATCGCTGCCGGCCTGATGGCGCTGGCGCGGCGGCTGCCGCGTAGCCGCATCACCATGGTGCGGCTGGCGGTCGCCAACATCCACCGGCCCGGCGCGCTGACGCCATCGGTGGTGCTTTCGCTCGGCCTGGGGCTCGCGGTGCTCGTCACCATCACCCAGATCGACGGTAATCTGCGGCGCCAGTTCCTCGCCGCCCTGCCCGACCGCGCCCCTTCGTTCTTTTTCATTGATATTCCTTCCACCGAGGCCGACCGGTTCAGCGCTTTTCTGAAGCAGACCACGCCGGACGGCACGGTGGAGGATGTGCCGATGCTGCGCGGGCGCATCGTTGCCGCCCGCGGCGTCAAGGCGGACGAGCTGAAGCCATCGGTCGACGCCGAATGGGTGCTGCAGAGCGACCGCGGCCTGACCTACACCGGGGAGGTTCCCAAAGGCTCGAAGATCGTCGAGGGCGAATGGTGGGGCGCCGACTATCACGGCCCGCCGCTGGTCTCGATGGAGAAGAAGATCGCCGACGGGCTGAGGCTCAAGATCGGCGACGAGATCGTCGTCAACGTGCTCGGCCGCGACATTTCGGCGAAGATCGCCAATCTCCGCAACATCGACTGGCAGGGGCTCGGCATCAATTTCGTGCTGGTGTTTTCGCCGAACGCCTTCAAGGGCGCCCCGCACAGCCATGTCGCGACCTTGACGGAGGCGCATCCGTCCCCCTCCGACGACGCCCGTATCATCAAGCGGGTCGCCGACGCTTTCCCGATGGTGACGAGCGTCCGGGTCCGCGAGGCGCTGGAGACCATCGGCAGCGTCGTCACCAATCTGGTGCTGGCGATCCGCGGCGCCAGCGCGGTGACGCTGATCTCGGCCATCCTGGTGCTGGGCGGCGCGCTCGCCGCCGGCCACCGCCACCGCGTCTATGACGCGGTGATCCTGAAGACGCTCGGCGCCACCCGCGCCCGCCTGCTGGGCGCCTATGCGCTCGAGTATCTGATGATCGGCTTCGCCACCGCGCTGTTCGGCGTGTTCGCCGGCTCGATCGCCGCCTGGCTGATCGTCACCCGGCTGATGACGCTGAGTTTCGTCTGGGAGGCCGGCAGCGCCGCGGCGGTGGTGGTCGCGGCCCTGATCGTCACGGTCGGGCTCGGGCTGGCCGGCACGCTGTTGGCCTTGAACCAGAAGCCAGCCGCTGTGTTGCGGAATTTGTGACAATTTGAAGCGGGGAACGAGCTCGGTTAATACCGGTTTTGCCTTGAAATAAGGGCCAGAGCGACATTCAGCCGCGCGTGGAAGCTTGCGGCGGTTGTGTTAGTTTCCCACATACAGCTCGGGTCGGATGGACGGTTTGATGACACGGATTTTAATGTCCGCAGGCCGCGCTATCTGAGATAAATTTACCGCCGGCGCCGCAAATCCCTTGCGACCGGAACAACCACGGGAATTCGACCATGTCGGACCTAGACCGTAACTATGCTTCTCCCTTCGGCCGGGCCGCCGGTCGCATTGACACTGCGACGGTCGACGCCGGTCTGCGCGCCTACATGCTGCGCATCTACAACTACATGTCCATCGGCCTCGCGATCACGGGCCTCGCCGCGCTCGGCGTCTATATGGCGGCGGTGACGGCGGATCCGTCCGCAGCCGTGGCGAAGTTCGGCAGCGCCTACCTGACGCAGTTCGGCTACGCGATGTTCGTCAGCCCGCTGAAGTGGCTGTTCATCCTCGCGCCGCTGGTGATGGTGTTCGTGATCTCGGCCGGCATCAACAGGCTGCAGCCCGCGACTGCCCAGCTCCTGTTCTGGGTGTTCTCGGCGCTGATGGGCCTCTCGCTGTCGTCGATCTTCCTGGTGTATACGCACACCTCGATCGTACGGGTGTTCTTCATCACCGCGGCGACCTTCGGTGCGCTCAGCCTCTACGGCTACACCACCAAGCGTGACATGAGCGGTATGGGCTCGTTCCTGTTCATGGGCCTGATCGGCATCATCATCGCCAGCCTGGTCAACCTGTTCCTGGCGAGCTCGGCGCTGCAGTTCATCGTTTCGGTGGTCGGCGTGCTGGTGTTCGCGGGCCTCACCGCCTGGGATACGCAGCGGCTGAAGAACGACTACATCTACGGCTACGCCTCGCAGGGTGGCGCGATTGCCGAGCGTGCGGCGATCACCGGCGCACTCTCGCTCTACCTGAACTTCATCAACCTGTTCACGCTGCTTCTGCAGCTCCTCGGACAGCGCGACTAAGCGCCTCCGGATAGCCAACGATCGAAGCCCCGGCCTCACCGCCGGGGCTTTTCGTTTGCGCGCTCAGTCCGCCATGCCGGGGCTCGTTCCCGGGCATCCACGTCCTTTGTGACCATGGGCGAGAAAGGCGTGGATGGCCCGGTCAAGCCCGGCCATGACGGATAACGAGAGCGTTGCTCCCCGGAAACCTGCTGCTATCTTGCCGCCATGTCCGCCGCCGAGATCAGGCCCGCCACTGAGGCCGACCTTCCCTCCGTCACTGCGATTTACGAGCACGCCGTGCGCTTCGGCACCGCGACGTTCGAGCTGGTCCCGCCGGACCTTTCGGAGATGACGCGCCGCTTCAGGGCGCTGACAGATGGCGGCTTTCCCTATTTCATCGCCGTCCTTGACGGACGCGTGGTCGGCTATGCCTATGCCGCCGCCTACCGCCCGCGTCCGGCCTATCGCTTCACGGTGGAGAATTCGATTTATCTGGATCCCTCGATCCACCGCCGCGGCGTCGGCCTGCAACTGCTGCAGCGGCTGATCAGCGAATGCGAGGCGCGCGGCTACCGGCAGATGATCGCGGTGATCGGGGACTCCGCCAACGCCGGCTCGATCGGCGTTCACCTCAAGACCGGCTTCACGCTGATCGGAACCCACCCGAGCGTCGGCTTGAAGTTCGGCCGCTGGCTCGACACGGTGATGATGCAGCGCGCGCTCGGCGCCGGCGCGACCACGGTGCCCTCAGAGGATCCGGGACGGCGTTAGCTCTCCGTCATTCCGGGGCGCGCGTAAGCGCGAACCCGGAATCCAGAGGTTGGTGAGAGCTCAATTTGCCGCACGAGATTCCGGGTTCGCTTCGCGCCCCGGAATGACGGACGCGCCGGCCTTAAACGACCGCCAGCCTGCGGTCGATCACGAGCAGCACGCGCTCCAGCTCATGGCCGCGGCGCAGGATCAGGCCGGTCGCCGAGATCACGCTGTACATGCCCTGCTTGCGGGCGAGCCGCGGGTCCTTCTCGATTCGATAGATCGGGACTTCGGAGGAGCGGCGGAACACCGAGAATACGGCGCGCTCCTTGAGGAAGTCGATGGCGTAATCGCGCCACTCGCCATCGGCGACCATGCGGCCATAGAGATTGAGGATCCGATTGAGTTCGAGACGATTGAACGTGACGCGGTTCTGTAGCGGGCTGGTGGCGGCGGGCCGCGCCGCCGCGCGAAGCCCGCTTGGATCGGTGTCCTCCGATATCAATATCATCAAGCGCCTCCTGTCATCCGGCTGACATGATTGCGCTAACCGGCCAGCGCCGCAAGGGTTCGCAGCCGGCCGCGCGACATATGGGAAAATTTTCCAGGGGTCACAGTATCGTTAGAAAGAATCATATTGCTGCCCCACTTCCGCCCATCGCCCGCCCCGCTACCCTGCGACAAGGAAATCCTGCGTTGGCCCGGTTCTTTCGGTTCCGGATTCCTCAGCCCCCAGCCCCCCGGGGCCGTCGGAGCCGGGCCTGTTCGCAGGGGAGTTAACTCCCTTTTGACTGGGCCAACGAGAGTTGGTCCTTTTCTTTTTTGGGGTTCCCTCGCGATACGTCATTCCGGGGCGCGCGCCAGCGTGAACCTGGAATCTGGAAGTGATGCGCGAGATTCCGGGTTCGCGCGATGCGCGCGCCGGAATGACAAAGTGTGGTGGGTTTGATCCTAGGCCTTACCGCAGCAGCGTCATGGCCGCGCCGAGCATCGGGCCGGGCTTGTCGCGATTGCCGTCCTGGACATAGACAACGGCGGCATCCACACCTTCACGCGTGATGTTCTCGATCGGCACGGTCCAGCTTCCCGCGCTGCCGTTCCAGTCGCCGACCTTCAGGAGATTACGCACCACGTTGTGGTAGGTGATCTCTTGGCCGCGATTCTCGCCGCGCCCGATCGAGATCGGCACCGCCTTGGAGATCGAGCAGATCCAGACTTCGCCATGCTTGACGCGCGGCCCGTTGCTCGCAGCCACCGAGACATTGATCTGCTTGCCGGACAGCGACATCGTCACCGGCACCGACATCACGCCCTCAGTCGCGGTATCCTTGATCGCAGTCTCGATGCCGACGCGATCGCTGCCAATCACCTTCGCTGAGCCGTTAACGATAACTTGCGGCGTGTAGACGTCGCGGTCGCCGCGCACATGCGAATAGGCTTTCTGGCGCGCACTGAAGCGCGAATCGGCCAGCGTGTCCTTCCACCCTAGATAATCCCAGTAGTCGATCGGCATGCTGAGCGCGATGACATCAGGGTCCTTGGCGAGTTCGCCGATGATCTTGTCGGCGGGCGGACAGGACGAACAACCTTGCGAGGTGAAGAGCTCGACGACCGCACGCGGATCGGCGTGAGCAGGTCGGATGATCGCGATAATGGCGCAAACACTGAGCGCACCGGACCAAAGCGAAAGACGATTATAGGCCATCATCGCTGTCATAGTGAGAACCGATCGTGATGATTTCCATCCGTACTTGTACGGGGCATGAGAGACGACCCTGAAGAGTGTGTATGCCCCTGACGTGCGAAAGCGGCCTTTTTCATAGGCCGCCCGCATTTTCCTAGCCATTCACGTAGCAGTGAGGCACCGATCACAAATCCGCGTTAGGCCGCGAGCTTGCGCAGCACATAGTGCAGGATGCCGCCGTTGCGATAGTAATCGAGCTCATCGAGCGTATCGATGCGACAAAGCAGCGGGACATGCTGCACCGAGCCATCGCTGGAGGTGACGTCCGCCGTCAGCATCTGACGCGGCTTCAAATCGCCCTGCAAGCCACGAATCGTGACCTTCTCGTCGCCCTTGATGCCCAGCGACTGCCACGACGTGCCCGGCTCGAAGGTGAGTGGCAGCACACCCATGCCGACCAGGTTGGAGCGATGGATGCGCTCAAAGCTCTGGCAGATCACTGCGCGAACACCGAGCAGGCGGGTGCCCTTGGCAGCCCAGTCGCGCGAGGAGCCGTTGCCGTACTCGGCGCCGGCGAACACAACGAGCGGCACGCCTTCCGCCTGGTACTTCATCGCGGCATCGTAGATCGACATCTGCTCGCCGTCGGGCCAGTGCTTGGTATTTCCGCCTTCCGGAATGTTGCCGTCGGCGCCCTTGAGCATGAAGTTCTTGATGCGGATATTGGCAAAGGTGCCGCGCATCATGACCTCATGGTTGCCGCGCCGCGTGCCGTACTGGTTGAAGTCGGCGGGCCGCACCTGATGCTCGCTCAAGAATTTACCGGCGGGCGAAGTCAGCTTGATCGAACCGGCCGGCGAGATGTGGTCGGTCGTGATCTTGTCGCCGAACATGGCGAGGATCCGCGCCTCGACGATGTCGGTGATCGGCTCGGGCTCCTTCTTCATGCCCTCGAAATAAGGCGGGTTTTGCACATAGGTCGAGCTCATGTTCCAGCGATAGGTCTCGCTCTCGACCGTCTTGATCTTGCGCCAGTTGGTGTCGCCCTTGAACACGTCGGCGTATTTCTTCTTGAAGATCGACGCGGTGACGAACTTCTTCATGAAGGCGTTGATTTCCTTCGCGGTCGGCCAAATGTCCTTCAGGTAGACCGGCTTGCCGTCCTTGCCCTCGCCGATCGGCTCGACCGCGAGATCCTTGGTCACGGTGCCAGCCAGCGCGTGCGCCACGACCAGCGGCGGCGAGGCGAGATAATTCGCCTGCACGTCGGGGCTGACGCGGCCCTCGAAGTTGCGGTTGCCCGACAACACGGCAGCAGCAACGATGCCATTGTCGTTGATCGACTTCGAAATCTCTTCCGGCAGCGGGCCGGAATTGCCGATGCAGGTGGTGCAGCCGAAGCCGACCAGGTTGAAGCCGACCTTGTCGAGATCGGCCTGCAGGCCGGAATTGGCGAGATATTCCGCCACAACCTGGCTGCCCGGGGCGAGCGAGGTTTTCACCCAGGGCTTCGCCTTCAGGCCCTTGGCGACCGCATTGCGCGCCAGCAGGCCGGCGCCGATCAGGACGCTGGGATTGGAGGTGTTGGTGCAGGAGGTGATCGCGGCGATCACGACGTCGCCATGGCCGAGATCGAATTTGCGATCTTCGACCGGGTAGCGCTTCGCCGCATCATCGGCCTTCTTGTATTCGCTGGCGAGTGCGGTCGCGAAACCGGAGGCAACCGTCGGCAGGGCGATGCGGCCCTCGGGACGCTTCGGGCCGGCCATCGACGGCACGACGTCCTTGAGATCGAGCGTCAAGGTTTCCGTGAACTTCGGATCAGTCGATTTCGCCGTGCGGAACAGTCCCTGCGCCTTGGCGTAGGTTGAGACCAGCGCGACGCGGTCCGCCTTGCGGCCGGAGGTCTTCAGATAATCGATGGTCGCGGCGTCCACCGGGAAGAAGCCGCAGGTCGCGCCATATTCCGGCGCCATGTTGCCGATCGTCGCCTTGTCCGCGACCGAGAGGTAGTCGAGGCCGGGGCCGAAGAACTCGACGAACTTGCCGACCACGCCCTGCTTGCGCAGCATCTGCGTCACGGTCAGCACCAGGTCGGTCGCGGTGACACCCTCCTTGAGCTGGCCCTTGAGCTTGAAGCCGACCACTTCGGGCAGCAGCATCGACAAGGGCTGGCCGAGCATGCAGGCTTCCGCCTCGATGCCGCCGACGCCCCAGCCGAGCACGGCAAGGCCGTTGACCATGGTGGTGTGCGAATCAGTTCCGACCAGCGAATCAGGATAGGCGACTTCGAAGGTGCCGGTCTTCTTGCCGACCGTCATCTTCTCCTTCTTGGTCCAGACCGTCTGGGCCAGATATTCGAGATTGACCTGGTGGCAGATGCCGGTGCCGGGCGGCACCACCGAGAAGTTCGAGAACGCCTTCTGGCCCCATTTCAGGAACTCGTAGCGCTCCTGATTCTGCTTGTATTCCTCGACCACGTTCTTGGCGAAAGCCTTGTTGTCGCCGAAGAAGTTGACGATCACGGAGTGGTCGATGACGAGGTCGACCGGCACCAGCGGGTTGATCTTCTCCGCATCGCCGCCGAGATTCTGCATCGCATTGCGCATCGCCGCGAGATCGACCACGGCGGGAACGCCCGTGAAATCCTGCATCAGCACGCGCGCGGGGCGGAACGCAATTTCATGCTCGAGCTTGCGCTTCCTCAGCCATTTGCTGACCGCGACAATGTCTTCCTTCTTGACGGTGCGGCCGTCCTCGTTGCGCAGAAGGTTTTCAAGCAGCACCTTCATCGAGTATGGCAGCTTCGAAATGCCCTTCAGACCGTTCTTCTCTGCCGTAGGCAGGCTGTAATAGACGTAGGTCTTGCCACCGACCTTCAGGGTCTTGCGGCATTTGAAGCTGTCGAGCGATGTCATGCGAGGAAATCCCACTTATTCCGTTATACCCGGCAAGGGTATTTTTATACCGGCAGCGGCGAGGTCGGCTTCCCGCTTGCGGAGGCCGATGGTGTGCTGCATCAAGTTCCGGGGCTTATAGAATCTTTCTAGAAGCGCCGCCACACCGACGAGCGCGCCACAGCCTTGTGCCACCCAAAAATTCTCAACGGCTAGCGAAAGATTTCTTTGAGCATGATCCGAAAAAGTGGGGACCGGTTTTCCCCGCGACAAACGCGAAGCGTTTGCGCGCAGATTATGCTCGGCCAGATCTAGAGGGCTGCGAGGGGATGATGCGGCTCTCGGGACACAATTTGCGATGCGTGCGGGGCGGCCGCGAAGTGTTTTCGGGATTAGGCTTTGCGGCGTCATCGGGCGAAGCACTCGCCATCACCGGCCCTAACGGCTCGGGCAAGACCTCGCTGTTGCGCGTGATCGCCGGCCTCTTGATGCCGTCGGACGGCGCGATCACGTTCGACGGCGGCGAGGCTGAACTGACGGTGGCCGAGCAGGCCCACTATCTCGGCCATCGCGACGCGCTGAAGCCGGCGCTGAGCGTGCTCGAAAATCTTTCCTTCTGGCGGGATTTTCTCGGCGGCGAATCTGATGACGCCGGCCGATGCCTCGCCTCCGTCGGCCTCGATCATGCCACGCATCTGCCCGCCGCCTATCTCTCCGCCGGCCAGCGCCGCCGGCTGTCGATCGCGCGGCTACTGGTCGCACGTCGGCCGGTCTGGCTGCTGGACGAACCGACCTCCGCGCTCGACACCAAAGGCCAGGACCTCTTCGTCAATTTGATGCGCGATCATCTGGCAGGCGGCGGCATCTTGATCGCCGCGACCCATACCCCGCTCGGCATCGACGTCAGGGAATTGCGCATGGGGGCCAAGTCATGACCGCGCTCCGGGCACTGATTCGGCGCGACATCCGGATTGCGCTCCGCGTCGGTGGTGGCGCGCTGATCGGCGTGTTGTTCTTCCTCACCGTCACCGTGCTGATGCCGTTCGCGGTCGGGCCGGACCTGGCGCTGCTTTCGCGGCTGGGGCCCGCGATCCTCTGGCTCGGCGCGCTGCTCGCGAGCCTTTTGACCCTCGATCGGCTGTTCACGGCCGACCACGAGGACGGCTCGCTCGATCTCATTGTCATGAGCCGGACGCCGCTCGAACTAGCCTGCGCGGCAAAGGCGCTGGCGCATTGGCTTGCCGCCGGACTGCCGCTGATCGTAGCGACGCCCGTGCTCGGGCTGTTGCTCAATCTCGATGGCACCGCGACGTTGGCGGTGGCGCTGACGCTGCTGGCGGGAACCCCCGCGCTCACCTTTACCGGCATGATCGGGGCGGCGCTCGCCGTCACGTTGCACCGCGGCGGGCTGCTCTTGGCCGTGCTGGTGCTGCCATTATCGATTCCCGTGCTGATTTTCGGTGTCGCAGCCTCGCAAGCCGCGATAACGGGCCCGATGTCGTTCGGAACCCCGTTCTCGATCCTCTGCGCGCTGTCGCTGGTGAGTTTCGTGGTCGGGCCTTTTGCCGCAGCCGCCAGCCTGCGGCATGGGCTGGATTGAGGTCAATCAACTCTTCACGAGAGGTTTTGGGCCAATTGCCTGCGACGCCGGCCGCGACTATCAGAGAGAGCCATGAGCCTGATCGACCTCGCCAACCCCACGAAATTCCTCGCGCTGACCGCGCGGGTGCTGCCGTGGCTTGCCGGCGCAACCGTGATCCTGCTCCTGATCGGGCTCTACCAGTCCGCGATGGCGCCGGACGACTACCAGCAGGGCGCGACAGTCAAGATCATGTTCATCCACGTGCCGAACGCGTGGCTGTCGATGTTCGTCTGGGGCATCATGAGCATCGCCTCGCTCGGCACGCTGGTATGGCGACATCCGCTCGCCGACGTCGCGGCCAAGGCCGCGGCCCCGATCGGCGCCGCCTTCACCTTCCTCGCCCTCGTCACCGGCTCGCTATGGGGCCGGCCGATGTGGGGCACCTATTGGGAATGGGACGCGCGGCTTACCTCCGTGCTGATCCTGTTCCTGATGTATCTCGGCCTGATCGCGCTGTGGCGCGCGGTGGAGGATCCCTCGCGCGCGGCGCGCGCCGCCGCCGTGCTCACGCTGGTCGGCGCGATCAACATCCCGATCATCAAATTCTCCGTCGACTGGTGGAACACGCTGCACCAGCCGGCATCCGTGATCCGGATGGGAGGGCCGACGCTGGACAATGCCTTCCTGATTCCGCTGCTGGTGATGGCGATCGCATTCTCGCTGCTGTTCATCACGCTGCACTTAGCGGCGATGCGGAACGAAATCCTGCGCCGCAGGGTGCGCAGCCTGCAGATGATGCAGGCCAATCAAAAGGCAGCGTGATGATGGCAGCGCTCGGCCCCTACGCCTCCTTCATCGCGACATCCTACGGGCTGGTGGCGGCCGTGATGGTGCTGCTGATCGTCTGGATCACGCTCGACTATCGCCAGCAGACGGCGCGGCTGCGCGAACTCGAGGCCAGCGGCATCGTCAGGCGCTCCGGGCGCGGCGCAGCGGAGATCTAGAGCATGATCCGGAAAAGTGGAAACCGGTTTTCCGAACAGATGCTCAAGCAAAGAGATGGGATCATGAATCCGATTCCATCCAATCGGATCATGATCTCATGAGCGAGCCCCTTGCCGAAACCGCGCCGCGGAGCCGGCGCTGGCTGGTGGCGCTGCCGCTGGTGGTCTTTGCCGCCCTTGCGGCGCTGTTCTTGCTCCGGCTCTATGGCGGCGATCCCTCGAGGATTCCATCGGCGCTGATCGGCCGGCCGGCGCCGCAGACCGCGCTGCCCGCGCTCGAGGGATTGGTCAGGGATGGCACGCAGGTGCCCGGGCTCGATCCCGCCGCCTTCAAGGGCAAGGTCAGCCTCGTCAACGTCTGGGCGTCCTGGTGCGTGCCATGTCATGACGAAGCGCCGCTCCTGACCGAGCTCGCCAAGGACAACCGACTGCAGCTCGTCGGCATCAACTACAAAGATGCACCCGACAACGCCCGCCGCTTCCTCGGCCGCTACGGCAATCCCTTCAGCATCGTCGGCGTCGACGCCAACGGCCGCGCCTCGATCGAATGGGGCGTCTACGGCGTGCCCGAGACCTTCATCGTCGGCCGCGAAGGCACCATCGTCTATAAGATGGTCGGACCGGTGACGCCGCAGAATTTCGACAGCGTGCTCAAGGTCGAGATCGAGAAGGCGCTCAAGGCCGGGACGTAGTTTCCCTCCGTCATTCCGGGGCGTGCGGAGCACGAGCCCGGAATCCATTGGCCCGCTAGGTCGCGTGGACAGTTATCTTAGCCAGAGCAGAGTTGCGGCGATAGCGACGACAGCGAAGTAATTTCGTGCGGTTTTTTCGTAGCGCGTAGCAACGCGCCTGAAACGCTTCAGTTTCGAGAAGCAGCATTCGATTAGATGACGCTCGGCATAGAGGGGTTTGTTGAGCGGATATTTGATTGCCCGTGAGGGGTTGTTCGGAATGACGGCTTGAGCGCCTTTTGCGGCGAT
>NZ_JBVAPG010000679.1:0-251 GCF_055413685.1 Bradyrhizobium sp. LeoA1Lang
GCGAGAGCGCCGAGGCCTGGCGCACGGTGCTCGGCGATCTCATCAAGCGTGGGCTCAGGCGTCCCGAGTTCCTGATCGTCGATGGCGCGCCGGGGCTCGACAAAGCCATTGCCGCCGTCTGGGACGGTGAGCGTCACGAGAGGATCGCCGTGCCCGGCCTTGACTTGCGCGGAATGCTTTGGATTGCCCGATCGGGGTGATTGACGCTGCCGCTGGGCGATGATTGGGTGCTCCCCTCTGAAGGGACCTCT
>NZ_JBVAPG010000680.1:0-251 GCF_055413685.1 Bradyrhizobium sp. LeoA1Lang
TTCTCATAGTTAGCAAGCAGTTGATCCAGCAGTTCAGGTGTAATCGTCGTGTCGGTCGTCATGTGAGTCTCCTCGGTAAGGTAAACTCACAGAAACCTGCTTACACATTCTTTCTGACACCCTCCGCGCGAGCGCCACCTTGGCCTTGCTCATGCCGGCGCGCCGGGCGATCCGCATCGCCCAGCTCTTCAATTGCGCACAGCCCTTGACCGGCTTGGTCAGCATGATGTGGGCGGCCTCGTAGAGCGCCG
>NZ_JBVAPG010000681.1:0-251 GCF_055413685.1 Bradyrhizobium sp. LeoA1Lang
CATGCTTTGCCTCCTTGTCGGAGGCCGGGACGAATCGATCCATGAGTCAAAAATCAGGCGCGCGCTTAACCGAGAAGCAGGGGCACTACCTCGCTTTCATCCATACCTATTCGTACATGTTCGGACAAGGGCGCACTGTCTGGCGAGCTGTTCGTGGACCTGCTCAAGAAGCTGATGTATCGCCGCAAGAAAGCGCTGCATCTGATTGTGGACGGGCTACCCGCGCACAAGAAGGCGGTGGTCAAGGACTA
>NZ_JBVAPG010000682.1:0-251 GCF_055413685.1 Bradyrhizobium sp. LeoA1Lang
AGGGCGAAAATCAGTTGCCAAGGGTCATTGCCGGCGTCAAATTTACCGACGGCGTCGCAGAATCGACGACGCCAGCTAACCGCGCCGCCTGATCAGCCCCATCACCCAATTTCGGCCATAGCTCGGTGTCGATCCCATGGTGGCTAACAGTGGCCGGGCAGCAAGCTCTGTCAAGGCCGTAGCCGCCGCAGGCGGGGGCCGCAGGCCCGCCTTGACAGAGCTTGCTGATCGGCCAAACTCGGGCCGCCGGA
>NZ_JBVAPG010000683.1:0-250 GCF_055413685.1 Bradyrhizobium sp. LeoA1Lang
TTCCCGTGATCGACGAGATACGAAAGCAGTCGTCCCACCGTAGAGCGCAGGTGATTATAGCTTCTTGGCCGCGATCGCGGACGCGAGAGAAGAAACTCATCCACCAGTTCCGGGGTTACCTCACTAAGGCTACCAATTTTGTTCTTCGACAAGTAGGCGTCGAACAGCGCGAGCGTCTTCTCTTCGACAAGATAGCGCCGTCGCAAAGAACGCTTGTGAGCGAGGAATTGCTCGATCTCGCGGCCAAGAA
>NZ_JBVAPG010000684.1:0-250 GCF_055413685.1 Bradyrhizobium sp. LeoA1Lang
GAGGTCCCTTCAGAGGGGAGCACCCAATCATCGCCCAGCGGCAGCGTCAATCACCCCGATCGGGCAATCCAAAGCATTCCGCGCAAGTCAAGGCCGGGCACGGCGATCCTCTCGTGACGCTCACGAACGGATTGGCTCCAAACGCCTCGCTCACCAGCATCGCCAGCGAGTCCATGCCGCGACGGAAATCGACCGGCTGCGTCGCGATCCAGATCGATAACCCAGCGCGGAGCCCGATCATCGGCCAACC
>NZ_JBVAPG010000685.1:0-250 GCF_055413685.1 Bradyrhizobium sp. LeoA1Lang
CGAACGAAACAATGCCGTTACCTCCTCTCGCTCGAGGAAATGTGTATCGGGCAATGATGTGCGCTTGACGGGGATCGCCGCGACCTGCTGACAGACCGCCAGCATCTCGGGTGCACGCACCGCGAGGGGATGTCCCGGGTTCTGTTGAATTACTGAAGAGGTCGGCGTTGCCCACCTTGAGCCGGTAGGCTCGGGGTGCTGATTCCACAAAGGAGAGCAACGCCATGACGAGAGATATCACACCGGCTGG
>NZ_JBVAPG010000686.1:0-250 GCF_055413685.1 Bradyrhizobium sp. LeoA1Lang
CACTCCGAAACACGCCAGTTGGCTCAACATGGTCGAGTGCGAGATCAGCGTTCTGCAACGCCAATGTCTCGGCCGCCGCATCGACGACCCCAAAAGGCTCCGAAAAGAGATCGCAGCATGGCAGCGGGGGATGTCCCGGGTTCTGTTGAATTACTGAAGAGGTCGGCGTTGCCCACCTTGAGCCGGTAGGCTCGGGGTGCTGATTCCACAAAGGAGAGCAACGCCATGACGAGAGATATCACACCGGCTG
>NZ_JBVAPG010000687.1:0-250 GCF_055413685.1 Bradyrhizobium sp. LeoA1Lang
TGTGAGGTTGATCAGGCTCGGCAAACGAGCCGCGTCACGCACGGGCTTGGACCTGGATAGCGACGCTTCGGAGGGACTGCTGATGCATTGCGATTGATGGCCTTGACACGAACCATCCCATGTGAGGATCGTCGACGGAGTTGTCGCGAGCGCAAGGCGCTGATCGTCGAGCGTGTCGCCCACGTCAATCGCATCAAGGGACTGTTGTTCTCGCAAGGGATCGCGAATTATGAGCCACTGCGCAAGGATC
>NZ_JBVAPG010000688.1:0-250 GCF_055413685.1 Bradyrhizobium sp. LeoA1Lang
GATCTCCCGAAGCGACGCCGCCCACAACGCAAGCGTCTCCTCAATCGACGCTGCCTGCGTCCACGATCTTCGAATCATGGTTGCCCATGGATTCAGAAACCCACTAAAAAAACAACTGTAATGCTAACTCAGCACCCTGAGCTGCACGATGGGCGCGGTGGCGCCCCGTTCGAGAATACCATCGACCTTCTTGCGGACGGCTTCCAAGGTGAGAGGCTTGATAAGCACGCCGTGCGCGCCCGCCTTGATG
>NZ_JBVAPG010000068.1:0-44733 GCF_055413685.1 Bradyrhizobium sp. LeoA1Lang
GAAGGGCGAAAATCAGTTGCCAAGGGTCATTGCCGGCGTCAAATTTACCGACGGCGTCGCAGAATCGACGACGCCAGCTAACCGCGCCGCCTGATCAGCCCCATCACCCAATTTCGGCCATAGCTCCGAAGATCAGGAAGCTCGACAGAGCCAGGATCCACACCGAGAGTCCTCCATAGAGCATCACCAACCTGAAGCCATGAACCAGTGCGTCTTGCACAGCAGTGTCCGCCGCCGGCAGGGAGTTCAGTTCCGGGAAGTCAGATATATGGGCACTCGCGCCCGCTATCCTTTCTGCAAGATGTTGCAGGCGCGGTGCATCAAGCACTCCAGGAAGCGCGCTCCTCAGCCAGGAGGATATGCCCGCGATCAGGATGAAGCCCATCACGGCGATGTTGATCGCCAGCGAAATCATCCGAGCGCTCATATCGATACCTGACGCCATGCCGGCGCGCGTGCTCGATACCGATGCGGTCGTCGTGTTGGTCACCGGCGTGTTGGTCAGCCCCAGCCCGATCCCCGCAAGCAAACAACCAGGCAGCAGCATCAGCCAACTGGGTTGTTCAACGCCGCTGCCGGCCCACATCAACATGAAGCCAAGGCCGATGACGAAAAGTCCGGTCGGGATGGCGATCCTGGCCCCGAAGCGCAGCAGGATCCGCTCGCCAAATGGTGGCACCACGAGACTCGGCAGCGTGTAGGAGAGCAGCGCCAGGCCGGCCGCGACATTGCCGTAACCGAGCGCGCTTCGGAAGAAAATCGGAAGATAGATCATGAAAGGCCAGAAGCTGAAGTTCATGCCCATCGATCCCAGGAGAGCGCCCGAGAAGGTCCGAACCCGGAAAACGGAGAAGTCGAACATCGGGCGGGTGCTGCGCGTCTCGGCCAGCACGAAGCCTGCGAAACTCAGGACCGCGATTGCAATGATGGCGAAACCTGTCGGGCTCCAAAAGCCCAGGTCGGGCCCTTGTGTGATATAGAAGGCCACGCAGAACACCGACGTCGAGAGCGTCACGATGCCTGCGATATCAAGGTGCTTCGCGTCGGGATCGCGCGATTCTTGCACCCCGGCCGCGGCGGAGACAGTGGTGACCGCGGCGATGACGGCATGGACCAAGAACACCCATTGCCAGTTGGAGATCGCGACGATCGCCGCGCCTATGATCGGACCGAAGCCGAGGCCGATCCCGAAGATGATGCCCCAGGCGGCAAAGGCCCGTGCGCGCTCCGGTCCCTCCCGGAATTGGTGGGAGAGAACGGCGACCTGACAGATCAGCATCGCCCCACCGCTCATGCCCTGAAGAAACCGGCTCACTATGAGAACGAGGGCGTCCTGCGCCAAGCCGCAGATCAGGGAGGCCAGGCCGAAGACGACGATGCTGACGACGAAGACACGCTTTCTGCCGTAACGATCTGCAAGCGTGCCCGTCGCCATCAGTACAGTCGTGACCGCGATCGTATAGGCGTTCATGATCCACTGGAGCTGCTGGAAGTCGGCATGCAGCACCGTCTCCAGCGTCGGCAGAATCGTCGGAACGCTGGAAATCTCCAGCCCGAACATGAGAGACGCGAGGCAGACGGCCGCCAGGGCGACGGTGTTTCGCTGTGTTGCTGAAATCGTCATGACTTTCACCTCCAAGCCTGGTGCCGATCGCTGACATGCAGGCAGGAGGTTCGCTCGATCGAAGAAACTCGGGTCTCGGGTTCGCCGCCGACGTCAGGTGCCGAACATAGGGGGCCCTTGACTACAACAAAACCGGATCAATATAGATTTCAGAGACAACAAATTCGGATAATGGAATGCTCTCGCTCGATGTGGATGCCGTAAGAGCTTTCGTGATGGTGGCCGACCTGCAGAGCTTCACGCGCGCGGCCGAAGCTCTGGGCACTACGCAGGGTGCAATCAGCGTGAAGCTCAAACGGCTTGAGGATCGCATCGGGCATCGGCTGATCGAGCGGACTCCCCGATCGGTGCGGCCGTCGGCGCAAGGGGCTGCCTTTCTGGAGGGGGCTCGGGAATTTATCGCGGCTCACGAGCGCGCGGTTGCCGGACTCAATGCGCCCCCGAGACACTTTGGCCTCGGCATTGCTGCCCATGTCGCGGGGCCGGAGGTTCCGAACTTGCTGGCACGGCTCCACGCCCACGATCCGAAGCTGACGATCGAAGTACAGCTCGATAGCTCGCGCAAACTTCTGGACCTGTTCGATCAGGGACGGCTCGATGCCGCGATCATCCAGCGCGAGGACGATCGCCGGGATGGGGAGACGCTGGCACACGAGCGCTTTGGCTGGTTCGCGGCGCAAGGGTTCGAGCACCGACAGGGAGAGCCGCTGCGCCTGGCTGCGCTGACTCCAACGTGCGGCGTCCGTAACATAGCAACACATGCGCTCGATGCGGCGGGCATAACATGGACCGAAGTGTTTCTTGGGGGCGGTTCTTCCGCTGTCCATGCCGCCGTCGCGGCAGGGCTGGCAATCGCCCCTCTGTCATATCGGATAGCGCCTGCCGGCACTATCGATGTCGGCGAGCGGTTTGGCCTTCCTCCGCTTCCCTCATCCGAAGTGGTGCTCCATTCGTCCTTGACGGACCAGCGGTCGCGGGCAGCCCTAAGGGCGTTGGCGGCGGCGTTCCGAGAGCACCGTGCTCCGTACCGTTGATGCTCTGAAGACTACGATCGCGACCTGGCGCTCGCAAATACCAATGAGGCGCGCTCCTTGCGGCCGCTGTAATACTGTGCCCTCAATCGCCGTAGTCTCAGTAGGCGCGCGCGAAGTCGCCCTCTTGCTTGATGTCGGTGAACACCGGAAAGCGAGCCTTCCACGGGGTTCCCTTGGCCGTCGTCAGATCGTTGAGACGCTCGAGCACGGCGAGGCCATCCTTGCGCAGGCTGGCAGCGACTGCCGCGCGGTCGGGGAAGTTCTTCAGCACGGCATCGAGCCAGATCGTACGGCCCGCAAGGAATCCACCCGCGCCCGCGGCATAGGCGAAGTCGAGGACGCGCTCGAACTTCTCCGGCGCGGCGCCGCCTGACAGCAGCACCCAGGGGATGCCCCGGTCGCGGCAGATATCGCCGATCGCATCGAACTCCTTCTGCGCGGCCTTCGCCGCACCGCTGCCGTCGCGGGCGGGCAGACTGTTGGCGGCAAGCGGACTCTCCAACTTCAAGAGATCAACGCCATATTCCGGCTTGGCAAACTCGCGCACGCTCTCGATGACGAGACCGGGAAGCTTGCCCGGCGCTTCCACGTAGTCGGCGGTGTGATTGGCACTGCCGAGGAACGGGTAGACCAATAGCTCCAGGACATAGGGAATGTCGTGGCGGCCACAATCCTGCCCGACCTCGCGGACAAAGCGCTTCTGATGCTCGTTTACCGCGGGATCGGCATCCGGCCGGTACCACGCCAGCACCTTGACGGCGTCGCCGCCCATGGCGCGGATCTTCTCCACGCTCCAGTTGGTGATCGCCCTCGACTTGCGTCCGCCCGGCGTTTCCTCGACGCGGTGCTCTTCGAGGGTCATGATGAGACCGCAGCGTGGCGGCAGGAGATCGATCGCAGCCGGCACCGCGAAATTCGGATCGAACAGCATCGAGCTGCAATGCGGCGCGAGGTTTTCCACGAGGAGACGCTTCGCCGCCGTGACGTCGGAGTATTCGACCTGGTCCCGCGTAATCCCCTTCGCTTTCGCGATAGCATCGAACAGCGGCGGCCGCTGATCCAGCGCGACCATGCGGAAGTGACCATCTAGGTCAGCCAAACGCGCCAGGCCGCGGTTCTTTCCAATCGTTCTCATGGCTTCGTCCTCATGAATGCAAGACACTCGTTGATGGTGGGGATTCCGTTGCGTCCGCCCGCGTGGCGGCATTTCATCGCAGCCGTCGCTGCCGAAAACGCCATGGCGTCGCGCACATCGAGGCCGACGCCGATCGCAAGCGCATAAGCGCCGTGAAAGACGTCGCCCGCGCCGGTGGTGTCGACGACGTCGACGGCAAAGGCGGCCTGCCGATGCAGGCGGCCGCTCTCGTACCAGCTCACGCCGTCCTCCCCGCGCGTGACCGCGATGGCACGGCAGCCGTAGCGCGCGAGTGCAGCGAGCGATTGATCCTTGGCCGAGCCGGCAAAGGAGGTCAGCGCGGGCTCGGAGAAGATCGCGTGGTCCGTCAGCGGAAGCAACCGCTCGAACACCTTGGCATCGGCCATGTCGCCGTCGAGCACCGTCGGAATGCCTCGCGCGCGGGCTTCGCGAAACAACGTCGCGGCTCCCTCCGTCCAACGCGGATCGGCCAGCACGCAAGATGCGCGTGCGACCGCCTCCAGTGGCAGCCAATCCGCTGCCTCCGGATAGAGGCCGCGGAAATTGACGATCTGCCTCTCGCCGGAGCTGTCGACGATGATCCCGGAGACCGACGAGCGACCATCGGCAAACAGCCGGAAATTCTCGACGTCGACGCCCTCGGCGACGAAGGCCGACCGCATCTCGTGGCCAGCGGCATCATTCCCTGCCCGCCCCCAGAACGCGACCGACGCGCCGAGCCGCGCAACGGTAACGGCGGCATTGGCGGCCATGCCACCGCCGAGGGTCGCATAGTCCAGGCTCTTGATCTTCTCGCTTCCGCTCGCAAAGAGCCGATCGACACGCCAAACCTGGTCGAGCGCGGACAGACCCAGGCAAATGAGCTGCACACACCGGGTCCCGGACGCGACGTCCGCCAGAGCTGACAGATTTCCGATGTTCGCTGGCGAGCTCACCGCAAGACCTGTCCGTTGGCTGCGTCGAACAAATGCGTCTTGCCCGGTTGCGGATGGAGGCTGAGGCTATCACCGACCTTCGGCCGCAGTGACGGATCGACCCGGGCGATGGCAGAGGCGCCGGCGAGATCGAAATGGATCAGCGTATCCGAGCCGAGCGGTTCGACGAGCTTGACGCTCACGGCAATGCCGTCGGTCGTCTCGGCCGCGACGGCAAAATGTTCGGGACGAATGCCAAGGACACCGGTGCCGGCGCGCCGCAGCCGGTTTGCCGCTTCGTCGCCTAACGGCACCACCGTTCCGCCTTGCGAAAGGATCGCGTGCTCCTGTCGCCATTCGACCGGGAAGAAATTCATCGCCGGCGAACCGATGAAGCCGGCCACGAACTGGTTGGCCGGCCGCTCGTAAACCGTCTCCGGCGTGTCGTACTGCTGGATCGTGCCGCTCTGCAGGACCACGATGCGGTCGGCCATGGTCATGGCTTCGATCTGGTCGTGGGTGACGAAGACCATCGTGGTCTTGAGCTCCTGCGACAAGGCCTTGATCTCGGCGCGCACCTGCCCGCGCAGCTTCGCGTCGAGGTTCGACAGCGGCTCGTCGAACAGAAAGGCCTTGGGATTGCGCACGATCGCGCGTCCCATCGCGACGCGCTGGCGCTGGCCGCCGGACAGCTCTTTCGGCTTGCGGTCCAGGTACGGCTCGATGTGCAGCAGGGACGCCGCGCGCTTCACCCGTGCGTCGATCTCCGCCTTTGGCGTTCCCCGCAACTCCAGCGCAAACGACATGTTGTCGTAGACCCGCATATGCGGATAGAGCGCGTAATCCTGGAACACCATGGCGATGTCGCGCTGCGCGGCCTGCACGCCGTTGACGCGCTTGTCGCCGATGTAGAGGTCTCCGGACGTGATCGGCTCGAGGCCCGCGATGATCCGCAGCAGGGTTGACTTGCCGCAGCCGGATGGGCCGACGAAGACGACGAACTCATGGTCCGCGATCTCCAGATTGAGATCCGGGATCACGGTGAAATTGCCGTAGCGCTTGACGAGATTGCGGATCGAGATCGAGGCCATGATCACTAGTCCAGCGCCAGCACAGGCTTGATGAGCTCGCCCCTGGCGAAGCGCGCGAAATTCTCGGGCAGCGCGGAAAGACCGAACTCCCCATCGACGAGCACGCGATACTCGTCTTTGTACTGCCGCAACAGCGCGATGTTCGGCTCGAAATCCGAGACCGGAAAATAGAAGGTCCGGATCATGTAAAAATCCTTGCGGCGGAACACCTTGCCTTCCTCGATGGTCCAGGGCGCCGCATTTTCGCCGACCAGCACCAGCGCGCCGCGTGGCAACACGAGCTCGATCCCGAGATTGCGTGCCACATGCGCGCCGGAGCACTCCATGATGAGGGCGAAGCGCTTCGACGTCTCGCCGACCGGGTGCGCCTTGGCGCCGAAGGACTGCGCGATCTTCAAGCGCGTCACATTCGGATCTGCGACATAAACCTCGTCGTAGCCAAGGCTGCGAAGCACCAGCACGACCCCTAGTCCGACCGGGCCCGCGCCCATCACCAGAACCGGCCCCGCATCGCTCGGTGGCACGACGCGACTGACAAACCGTACGGCATGACCGGAGGTGCCAATCACGTCGAGCAGAAGCGGCGCGAGGCTATCCTCGATGTCATCGGGCACCGGCAGCAGACAGTTTTCCGGCACCGGCACATATTCGGCATAGCCCCCCGGCCTGTTCCAGCCGATCAGGCTTGAGACCTCCAAGCACATTTGCGTATCGCCGCGCTTGCAGGCGGCGCAGTGGCCGCAGTGCAGCGGGATGTAAACGGCGCAGCGGCGCCCATGCAGGCGGTGGCCGGGCTGCTCGACCACGCCAAAGATCTCGTGGCCCGCGGTGAACTCGGCACCCTTGTGCCAGAGCTTGAAGTCCGAACCGCACAGCGCCGTGCGCGAGACCCGCACCAGCACCTCACCTGCCCCGACATCAGGCATCGCCACACGCTCGATGGTGATGCGCTCGTGGCCATGGAAGACCGCCGCCTGCATGATCGAATTCGGACGTGGTGATACGTTCATGAGATACCTAGCCTTTCACCGCACCGAGCGTCAGCCCGGACACCAGCCAGCGCTGAACGAGAGCCGCCAGCACCAGCGGCGGCAATGCGATCAGCGTCGCCGCGGCCATGAGCGCGCCCCATTGCGTCGAGCCTTCACCGATGAAATTGAAGGCTGCCGCGATCAGCGTCTTGGTGTCGCCGTTGGAGAGCACCAGCGCAAACAGGAAGTAGTTCCACGAGAACACGAAGGCGAGGATCGCCGAGACGGCGATGCCGGAGGCCACCAGAGGCAGCGCGATCCGCCAGAGAATCCGCGTCACGCTGCATCCGTCGACCTGCGCCGCCTCGAAGACGCTGCGCGGGATGGCGTCGAACGACGGCAGCAGGATCCAGATCACGATCGGCAGCGTAATCACCGCGTGGCTGAGGATCAGAGCAGTGTACGAGCCGATCATGCCGACCTGCCGGAACATCACGTACCAGGGCAGCAGGAACAGCGTACCCGGCGCCATGCGTGCGGCGAGCGTCAGGATCGCCGGCCATGAAATCCGCGTCCACGAGACGGCGAAGGCCGCCGGGATACCGAACAGCAATCCGAGCGCAGTTGAACCGATGGTGACGATGAGGCTATTGAGGGCGTAGCTCAGGAACGGCGTGGTTTTCGTGAGCTCGACGTAATTGCTCAGCGTCGGCGTGAAGACCAATGTCGGCGGATAGGCCGTCACCTCGAAGGAGGGCTTGAGCGACGACAACACCATCCAGACCGTCGGCGTCATGATGATGATGCCCGCCAGCACGAGCTGCAGCAGGTTGAGGCGGCGGATCCAGCGGTCGGTGGTGGACGCATCCATAATCGCTTCACCTACCAGGCGACCGCGCCGCGCAGGCGGTTGCAGGCGAGCACTGCGCCGAACACGATCGCGGTCAAAGTCAGCATCAGCGCACTGGCATAGCCGATGTTGAAGAACTCGAAGCCGACCCGAAAGCCATAGATGTTGAGCGTGTTCGACGCATTGCCGGGGCCGCCCTGCGTCGTGATGTAGATGATATCGAAGAAGCGCAGCAAATCGACGCTGCGCAGGATCGCCGCGGTGACGATGGTCGGCAACAGCAGCGGCAGCGTGATCCGCTGGAAGGTCTTGAATGCGGACGCGCCGTCGATCTGCGCAGCCTCGTAGACGCTGGGCGGCAGCGACTGCAGTCCGCCAAGCACGATCAACGCCACATAAGGCGTCCACTGCCAGGTATCGATCAGCGCGAAGGTCGGAATGACCCAGGTCGGCGACGCCAGCCACTCCGATGGCGGCAGGCCGAGAGATTGCAGGATATAGTTGGCCGCCCCCAACGACGGATCGAGAATGACAAGCCACATCATGCCAGCCACCACCGGCGGCATCATGAAGGGCGAAATGAACAGCGAGCGCACGATGCCCGGCAGGCGCTTGGCGTGGAACAGGACCAGCGCCAGCCAGACGCCTAACACGAGTTGCAGCGCCAGCGAGAGCACATAAAGCGCGATGGTCACCCAGAGCCCGTTCCAGAACTCATGGTCGGACACGAGCTTTGCATAGTTCGCCAAGCCCACGAAGGATTGCTTGCCGGTCGACGAAAAGCTCTGGAAGCCGAGCCACACCGTATAGATCACCGGAAACGCGATCATCGCGACGGTGAAGATCACCGCCGGCGCCGAGAGCGCCAACAGTTCCAGCCTTTGCCGGTCCTGCGTCAATGTCGCAGCCGCGTCCGACATGCCTACATTCCCTGATCCAATGAGGTTCCAGCCGCGTGAAAGCGGCAGGCATTCTGTGCCGTTACTTCTGCGCGATCAGCGCGTCGAGCGCCTTGTCGGCGTCTGCGCAAGCCTGGTCGACGGTCTTCTGCTTCAGGATCAGATCCTGCACAGCCTGGCCGATGAATTCGCGCGATTCCGGGTTGGCGACGATGGGATAGCCGACCTCGGAAGAGCCCTTCGTTGCGAGCACGTCGAGCGCCGCTTGCCACTCCTTCCGCACCGGCTCCTCGTCGATCCACTTGCGGTATTCAGGGTCGTTGGCGACCGACGGCCGCGGCGGCGCAATCCCCTGGAGCGCCATCCTCTTCTGAACGGCCGGGCTCGTCGCCCATTGCACGAAGTACCAGGCCGCATCGGGCTGCTTGCTGTGCGAGGAGACGGCCATACCCCAACCGATCACGGTCGGCACCTGACCGGCCTCGCCGGCCGGGAACGGGATCAGGGCGGTATCCTTGAGCCGAGCACCGCCGTCCATCACGGTGCGCAGCTCGTTGGAGGACTCGAACGACATGGCGGCCCGGCCGCCGCGATAGAGCGCCGAAATTTGCTGGAAGCTGTAGTTGACGACGCCGGGCGGGCCGAAGTCGCGCAGCAGCCGGCTGTAGGTGTCGAGCGCCTCCTTGCCCTTGGCCGAGCAGAGGTTCGACTTGCCGCCGGCGATATAGCTGCCGCCGATATTGTGCAGCATGTTGCTGAACGTATAGGCGACGGCCGGCTTCAGCCCGCGCGAGACGAACGGCGTGACCGAGCTGTCGCAAGCCTTGATCTTCGCCGCAGCCGCCTCGACATCCTTGATGGTCTTCGGCGGCTCGAGGCCGCACTTCTTGAAGATGTCGGTACGGTAATAGAAGATCGGCCCTTCGATGTTCATCGGCATGCTGGTCAGCTTGCCGCCAAAGGTCGCCGCCTTGAGCAGGGCCTGGCTCAGTCCGGCCGGATCGTACTCCTTCGCCACGTCGTTCTTCGCCATGGCCGAGAGATCGGCATACCAGCCGGTCGCGGCGAACTGCTCGCCCTCGCGCGACGGCAGCGTCATGAACACGTCGACCTCGTCGCTATGCGCGTTCATCACCGTGACCAGGCGCTGGCGCATCTGCTGTTCCTGGTAGCCGTCGACCTTCAAGGTCATGCCGGTCTGCTTTTCGAAATCGGCCTTGTAGGCAAGCAGCGCCTGCGCAACGGGATTGTTGTTGACGAGAAAGGTTACGGTCTTGCCTTGAAATTTCTTCCAGTCGAAATCCGCCGCACGCCCCTCGCTGCTGACAGCGATGACCGCGAGAGCCGGCAACGCGACGCGCGCCGCAAACATCCTGGCGTTCATTTGAACTCCTCCCTGACCCGGCTTGTCCGCCCACCCGGCAGCGCCCTTCTGAAGCGCCTTTCTGAAAACGGTTACATTCTAAGCCTCATCTCACTCCTGTCAAGCAATGGACAATTCGCCCAACGTAGGACATCATTGCAGAAATTTCTCTCTGCCACCCTGAACCACGACTGTAACGTTACATTCATGGATCTGCCGGCCGCCAGATTAGCGAAGCAAGGCATCCGCGCCGTCGCGGCACGAGCCGGCGTGTCGACGGCATCCGTCTCGCGTGCACTCAACAATCCCGACGCGGTGAGTCCGTCCTTGCGTGCGCGCATCGCGCAGGCGATCGAAGCCGTCGGTTACATCCCGCATGCGCCGGCCCGCATCCTGTCGTCGCGACGATCGCGTACGCTTGGCGCAATCGTGCCCACGATCGACAACACCATGTTCGCGCGCGGCATCGCCTCGTTGCAAAAATATCTCTCGTCGGTGGGCTACATGCTGTTCCTCACCACGAGTGGCTATGATCTCGACGTCGAGTTGCAACAGGCGCGCAATCTGATCGGCCGCGGCGTCGATGGCCTCGTGCTTCGCGGCGACTGCCATCACGAAGGGCTGCGCAAGCTGCTTGCCGACAATGCGGTGCCCTTCATCAATGTCGGTATCTATCAGCCGGACCGCCCCTACCCTTGCGTCGGCACCAACAATGAAGCCGCCGCCCATCGTGCCGCAACGCATGTCATCGAGCTTGGCCATCGCAGGATCGGAATAGTGTCCGCGCTCCAGCGCAACAATGACCGCGCCAGCGCGCGCGTTGCCGGCTTTCGCCGCGCGTTGACTGAGGCCGGGCTGGCGCTGCCTTCGCAATGGCATGTCGAGGTGCCCTATACGCTCGACGATGCGCGGGAAGCGGCGCGTTATCTCCTCAGCCTGGAGGACCGGCCCACGGCCGTCGTCTGCGGTAACGACGTCATCGCCTATGGCGTGCTGCTCGAGGCGGAGCGCAGCGGATTTTCGGTGCCGCGTGACCTGTCGGTCGTCGGCTTCGACGATCTCGACTGGAGCCGCCATTTGCGGCCGAGCCTGACCACCATTCACGTTCCCACCGGCGAAACCTGGCAGCGCGCCGGCGAATATCTGGTCCGAAGTCTCGCGGGCGAGCAGACCATCATGCACCACGAGGTCGACTACTCGCTGGTGGTCCGCGAGTCCACGGCGCCGCCTTCAAACCCCTGAAGAATGATGATCCCGATGAATTCCAATTTTGATTTGGCCCCCGGATTCCATGCCGTCGTGATCGGCGGCGCCGGCGATATCGGCGCCGCCATCAGCAACCAGTTCTGCGATCTCGGCGCGACGGTGACCGCAACTGGCGTCAATGACGCCGATCTCGCGCGATCCCTCCTCAAGCCGCGCGCAGGCCTCACGCTCGCGACGCTCGACGTGACCAATGATGCCGAGGTGACGTCCTTCGCCCAACGACACACCCGCGTCGATGCGCTGGTCAATTGCGCCGGCATTCTGGCGCGCGACAAGGAATATGAGATCGAGACCTTCATGAAGGTGCTCGATGTCAATCTCACCGGCACGTTCCGGACCTGTTTGGCATTCCGCCCACTGCTGGCGGACAGCAAGGGATCGGTCGTCAACATCGCCTCGATGAACGCCACGCTGGCGCTGCCGCGGATTCCCGCTTATTGCGCTAGCAAGGGCGGCGTCGTGATGCTGACCAAGGCGCTGGCCCTGGCCTGGGCTGAGGACGGCGTTCGTGTCAATGCGGTTGCGCCCGGCTACGTCGAGACAGCGATCAACGCCGCCGGCCGCACCGATCGCGCTCATTATCAGCGCATTGCCGACCGCACTGCTTTCAAGCGATGGGGGCAGCCGGAAGATATTGCCGGTGCAGTCGCCTTCCTCTGCATGCCGGCTTCGCAATATGCGACAGGTACGGTGGTCGCGGTGGACGGCGGGTTTCTTGCGGGATGAGACCCCTGAGAGGGGACACGACCTGGTCTCGCGATCGATCTTCACACGCCAATCGCGCGCGAGAACAGCCGATCCACAACATGCAGAGCGCCACTGCTTCAAATTGGCCGAGAGTAGATTTCTGTTGATTTCCCGGTGCACACGTCGTGCACATGCCGCCTTCTGATGATGTGATGTTAGTGGACTAGTTCAGATGCAGCCAACAAGAGAGCGCCAGACCCGTAGAGTTGGGTGTCCGTGATCTGAACGGCGTCCGGCCTGTCGCCAATCTGCTGCACGCGGCCGAGCCGGCCGTTGACCGTCGCCGATGCCAGAGCCCGCCAGCCTTGTTCAATTACTGGACTAAACCGCTTTGCGTCGAGAAGTCCCATCCGCACCCCGGCGGCAAGGCCGTAGGTCAGGAATCCAGTGCAACTGGATTCCTGGGTGCCTACCTCGGGCGGAGCGAGCAACGATGTGGACCAGAAGCCATCCGGGCGCTGCAGGCTCGCTACGCGATCTGCGATCTCGACGAACAGGTTGACGTATTTCTCGCGCAGCGGGTCGCCGGGACGAAGCTCTCGCAGGATGTTGGCAAGCCCAGCGAGCACCCAGCCATTACCGCGGCCCCACAATATCTTTTCGCCATGCGCGCCAGTTTTCCCGATGAAGCGGCTGTCGCGGTAGAACAGGTGCTCCTGGCTATCGAACAGGAAGTCCTTCGTGGCCCAGAATTCCCTGTCGGCATAATCGCGGAAGCGCTGATCCTTCTGGATGCGCGCAATACCGAACCATGTCGCCGGCCCCATGAAGATGGCGTCAGACCAGCACCATCGCTGCAGGCACTCTGCGTTGTCGAATTCGAGCGAGACCTGTGGTGGGTGCTGCAGGATGTATTCCAGCCGCTGCACGGTCGGCTCGATCATGCGTCGATCACCGAAATGATCATAGGCGGCGATGTAGACCTGCCCGATGGCATGATCGTCCGCAAGGTAGATCGGGGGCGCCCAGTCGCTGTTGCCGACCTGCCAGCCGGTGCGTTCTCCAAGCTCTCGGATCGCGTCGAAGTACTTCATCTGACCTGGTGTCGCGGCCCATCTTGCGAGACCGATGTAGAAGGCTGCGCGTGTCCAATCTGTTTCAGGCGCCTGGGGTACTTCATGAAAGTGCGACATTTGCCAGCTCGCGACTTGCTCAGCCGTGGTGCGTACGATTTCCGGCGCAAGTGAAGCAGTGAGCAGGATGGCTGTCATTGCAATTGCCTTCATGCTCCCGCTCCTGACGTTCCCAACTGCTGACTACCATCAGTCCATCGGCGGATCGTAGCGCGGCGCGACGGCACAACGCTATCGTAACTGTAACATCGCTTTCAGCCCTTGCAGCAGTGGGTCGGTTTGCGAAATCCGGTTTGCGCCACGAGCTGCCTTCCGCCAAGTCGCCCTTTGTGAAGGGTTTCGGATGCCGGCCGCGTGAAGGACGGCGCCGCGTGCTCGGCGGCCGGCATCCGAAACCCTTCACAGCAGCGGCCGGCGCAGACGCGCATGGCGGCGATTGGTCGGTGCCGAGGCTACTTTCGTCGACGCCGTGTTCGCTTTAGGGGACTCAAGTTCGATTTGCTGAGACGCTTCGCATTCGCTGCTACGCGCCGTCGATAACGACGAACTATTTCATCTCCCGAAGCTCCAGACATTAACCTTGTGCCGGCTTCGACGGCCGCATCGATCTTTTCGCTGATCATGAGTTCGGCCTCGCGCCGGGCTCCTCTGCCACCCAACATCAGCTTCATCAGCCGCAGCGCAATCACATGATTGGCCTCAACCGCCAGCATCGTCAAAGATTTGAACCTTCGCCGACCCCTCAATCCCCGCATTACCAACTCCCCTACTGGACCATTGACCCACGGAGAACTCGCGCGACCTCTTATTGGGCTTGGGCTCCGGTGACGGCGCCGCGATGGCTGCCCAGTATATGAGCCGTGCTTAAGAGAACAAACCTTCCCGTGCCCCAACGCAGCCGGAAATGGGCACGAGATGGCCGCCGGCGCCCCTCCTTCCAAATGTCACCACATGACTGCCACGCGAAGAACAAAGCCCAACCGCGAATCCAGCGCAAACATGACGGAGGCTTGCTGATTAATCGATATTTGATATCCGGAGCGATTCCAATGTTGAGTGCGGATGGGAATAAGCCGGTCGGAAAATCCAGCCAGCGCAAGGGGAAGACAGGACAGCAGCGCAAGAAGGCCGTGCCGAGCAAGGAAGCCCGCGCACAACAAGTTCCCGAGCCGGCGCCCGTGGCGGTCCAACTGGAGGGCGCCCAACAACAAATCAATGAACCTGAGCAGATCAGCGAGGAGATTCAGTTCAACGAGCCGATCAGCACACCGGTCGCGTCGATCGAAAGCGCGTCGGTTGAGGCTTCCGCGACTGATACCGTCCCCGCCCTTCCCATCGTAGCGGCCGAGCCCGTCGCCGTCAGCGTAGCAACGATCGCCGATGCCTACAGCGACTATACCAGGAAATCGCTGAACCAAACCTTATGCTTCCTGGAGAAGCTCGCGGCCGTCCGCTCGCTCGACAAGGTGTTTGAGCTTCAGACGGAATTTGCGAAGCAGGCTTTCGAGACCTTCGTCGCCGAGTCGGAGAAGATCCGCAAACTCCACGGCGAACTGGCCAGGCAGCGAGTCGTGGGCTTCGAAGGGTTCGTCGCTAGGATGACCCAACCCACACTGGAGCTGCGCGCTACGCGCCACTAACTGAGTTCTAATGGCTGATCATCCAGGGGCGCGCGGTTGGAAAGCCCTTGGCGCCGGTCTTGCTCTTGGTCATCAGGCGCGCCGGCTTTTTGCCGGTGCAGCAGCCGCAGCCGGGGCCGTGTGAGGCCTTGTACTGGTCGAGCGTTTTCGGTGCATGCGCGCTGCGCTCATTGGTGGCGTGGGCCTTGCGCTTGTCGGAGGGCATGCAGAAGAAGCTCGGGGCGGTCAGGATGACGCGCGGCGATTGCGCTTCGCATTGCGGGCAGTCTTGCGGCAGGTCGCATTCGGACATCGGCCGCATGTCCTTGAACGGACCGCACTCGTTGCAGAGATATTCGTAGACAGGCATTTTTCCTCCTTGCGCGATCAAACTTGAAAACTCGCGGCGGATGCGGGGCGGCAAATACGCGCCGTCCCGCACCTCGTTGCGCAGGGAGTTACTTGTCCGGCGAGATCGGCATCTGGATGTCGCCCGTGATGTGCTTGATCGGCCCGGCCGACGACGGCATCACGTCGAAGTCGAAGATCTCCGTCGGCAGCCATAGCGTGGCGCAGGCATTGGGCACGTCGACGACCCCGGAGATGTGGCCCTGGCACGGCGCGGTGCCGAGGATCGAATAGGCCTGCGCGCCGGAGTAGCCGAACTTCTTCAGATATTCGATCGCGTTCAAACAGGCCTGGCGATAGGCGATGTGAACGTCGAGGTAATGCTGCTTGCCGGCTTCGTCGACCGAGATGCCTTCGAAGATCAGGAAGTCCTTGTAGTTCGGCGTGATCGGCGACGGCTTGAAGATCGGATTCTTGATGCCGTATTTCGCCACGCCATCCTTGATGATTTCGACCTTGATGTGCAGCCAGCCGGCCATCTCGATCGCGCCGCAGAAGGTGATCTCGCCGTCGCCCTGGCTGAAGTGCAAATCGCCCATCGAGAGCCCGCCGCCGGGCACATAGACCGGGAAGTAGATCTTCGAGCCGCGCGAGAGATCCTTGATGTCGCAATTGCCGCCATGCTCGCGCGGCGGCACGGTGCGCGCGCCTTCCGCGCCGATCTTGGCCTTGACGTCGTCCTTGGCGCGGCCGGCATGCGCGGTCGGCGCGAACGGCGGATTGGCGAGCCCAGGAACGCGGGTCGGATTGGTCGCGATCAGTTCGGCCTCGCGCGCGTTCCAGGTCGACAGCAGTTTTGGATCGGGCAGGCAGCCGATCAGGCCGGGATGGATCAGGCCGGCGAAGTTAACGCCGGGAACGTGGCGCGACGAGGTGTAGAGGCCCTTGATGTCCCAGATCGACTTCTGCGCCAGCGGGAAATGATCAGTCAGGAAGCCGCCGCCGTTCTGCTTGGAGAAGAAACCGTTGAAGCCCCACAGGCTCTCCTTGAGCGGGCCGACGTCGAGGAGATCGACGACCAGGAGATCGCCAGGCTCGGCGCCCTTGACGCCGATCGGGCCGGATAGGAAGTGCACGATCGACAGGTCGATGTCGCGCACGTCATCGGCGGAATCGTTGTTCTTGATGAAACCACCGGTCCAGTCATAGGTCTCGATGATGAAGTCGTCGCCGGGATTGACCCACGCCACGATCGGGATGTCCGGGTGCCAGCGGTTATGCACCATGTCGTTGTCGTAAGCCGATTTGGTGAGATCGACCTTGATGAGTGTCTCTGGCATCAAAAGCTCCCCTTTTTACTTGCCTTGGTTAGACGGACAGATATTTCGAGATCTGCGCGGCATCGACAGCATCACGCGGATCGTCGCGGACGATCTCGCCGTTCTCGATGACAAGCACACGGTCGGCGATGTCGAGCGCGAAGCTCAGGACCTGCTCGGAGACGACGATCGACAGGCCACGCTCGTCGCGGATGCGCCTCAAGGTGCGCGCCATCTCCTTGATGATCGAGGGCTGGATGCCCTCGGTCGGCTCATCCAGCAGCAGCACTTTCGGCTTGGTCGCGAGCGCCCGCGCAATCGCGAGCTGCTGCTGCTGGCCGCCGGACAGATTGCCACCGCGGCGGTTCTTCATCTCCAAGAGCACCGGGAATAGTTCGTAGATATCCCCGGGCACCTCGGATTCGCCGTGCACGACCAGCCCGGTCTCGATGTTCTCCTTCACCGTCATGGTCGAGAAGATCATTCGGCCCTGCGGCACATAGGCGAGACCTTTTGCCACCCGCTCGTAGCTCTCGAGCTTGTTGAGCTCCGCGCCGTCCATGGTCACCGAGCCGCTCTTGGCCGGCAAGATGCCCATCAGCGACTTCATCAGCGTGGTCTTGCCCATGCCGTTGCGGCCCATGATCGCCACGATTTCGTTGGGCGCGACTGACACGTTGAGCCCGTGCAGCACCTCGCTCTGGCCATAGGCGACGTGAAGATCGGAGATTGCGAGCATCGACGTGTTCCTTATTTCTTGCGCATGATCTTGTCCGGAAACCGGACGCCACTTTCCGGGATCATGCGCTAGTGCCCGAGATAGACTTCGATGACCTTTGGGTCGTTCTTGACGTGCTCCATCGTTCCCTCGGACAAAATCTGCCCCTGATGCAGCACGGTGACCTTGTGGGCGATGTCCTCGACGAATTTCATATCGTGCTCGATCACGAGCACGGAGCGGCCCTTGATGATGCGGTTGAGCAGTTCGGCGGTCTTGGCGCGCTCGGACACGCTCATGCCGGCGACGGGCTCGTCCAGCATCAGGAGGTCCGGGTCCTGGATCAGCAGCATGCCGATCTCGAGCCATTGCTTCTGCCCGTGGCTCAACTGGTCCGCATAGGTGTGGAGGCGATCTTTGAGGAAGATCATCTCGGCGACTTCCTCGACGCGCTCTTTCACCGTAGCGTCGCGCTGGAACGTGAGCGAGCCGAACACGGTCCGGCCGCGCGGGAAGGAAATCTCCAGGTTCTCGAACACGGTGAGGTCTTCGAACACCGAGGGCGTCTGGAACTTGCGGCCGACACCGGCCTGCACAATCTCGTTCTCGCGCAGCTTCGTCAGCTCCTGGCCGCGGAACTGGATCGAGCCCGAGGTAGCTTTGGTCTTGCCGCAGATCAGGTCAAGGACGGTGGTCTTGCCGGCGCCGTTGGGGCCGATGATGACGCGGATCTCGTTATCCTCGACATAGAAGGAGAGATCGTTGACCGCCTTGAAGCCGTCGAAGGAGACGGTGAGGCCGGAGACCGCGAGCAGGAAATCCTTGGGCTGATGACCGATGAGCATGACCCTCTCCCCTACTCTGCCGGTGCGCCGTCGGCGACGGGGAAGCCGTTACCGGGTTTCGACTTACGCGAGGCCAGCAGGCGATCGATGTGCGGCTGGACGTAGTCCTGCCAGATCCCTGAGAGCCCGTTCGGGAATGCCAACACGACCGCGATGAAGAGCGCGCCCAGGCCGAACAGCCAGAGTTGCGGAAACGATTCCGACAGGCTGGTCTTGGCGAAATTGACCAGCAATGAACCCCAGACCGCGCCGAAGATCGACATCCGGCCGCCGACCGCGGTGTAGATCACCATCTCGATCGACGGCACGATGCCGACGAAAGATGGCGACATGAAGCCGACTTCGAGCGTGAACATGGCGCCGCCGATCGCGGCGAAGATCGCGGCAGCGCAGAAGGCGAAGATCTTGAAATTGGCGACGCTGTAGCCGGAGAAGCGAACGCGGTCCTCCTGCTCGCGCATTGCCACCAGGATGCGACCGAGCTTCGTCAGTCGGATGAACTGCGCGGCGATGATGCAGGCGAACAGCAGCACGACCTCGACGAAATAGAGGATGAACTTGGCATGATCGGTGCGGATGTCCCAGCCGTGCAGCGTGCGGAGATCGGTGATGCCGTTGATGCCGCCGGTGTAGCCCTGCTGTCCGACGATCAGGATGGTCATGATCGCAGCGATCGCCTGCGTGATGATCGCGAAATAGACGCCGCCGACGCGCCGCTTGAACATCGCCGCGCCGATGATGAAGGCGAAGATTCCCGGCACCAGCATGATGGCGATCAGGGTGATCGGGAAGCTGTGGAACGGCTTCCAGAAAAAGGGAAGCTGCGTGAGCTGGTTCCAGTCCATGAAATCGGGAATGCCTGGAGTCGACTGAATCTTGGTGTTCTCGACGCTGGAGGCCTCGAGCTTCAGGTACATCGCCATGCAGTAGCCGCCGAGACCGAAGAACACGCCCTGCCCCAGGCTCAGGATGCCGCCATAGCCCCAGCACAGCACCAGACCAATGCCGACGAACGCGTAGGTCAGATATTTGGCGACCAGGTTGAGGCGGAAGATATCGAGCGACAGCGGCAGGATGACGAAGAGGAGGAGCGCGAGCGCGACGAAGCCGATCAGCTCGGTGCGGTTGAAAAAGCGCGAGTTGATGATCATGACCTTTGCCTGCTTGTTCTTACTTGCGGACCTTGAGTGCAAACAGTCCCTGCGGCCGCATCATCAGGATCGCGACGATTGCCAATAGGGTGAGCACCTTCGCCATCGAGCCCGACAGGAAGAACTCCATGGTCGACTGCGCCTGCGAGATGGTGAAGGCGGAAGCGATGGTGCCGAGCAGCGAGGCCGCGCCGCCGAACACGACGACCAGGAAGGTGTCGACGATGTAGAGCTGGCCGGCGGTCGGCCCGGTCGAGCCGATCATGGTGAAGGCGCTTCCCGCGATCCCTGCGATGCCGCAGCCGAGGCCGAAGGTGTAGCGGTCGACCTTCTCGGTGTTGATGCCGACGGCGCCCGCCATCACGCGGTTCTGCACGACGGCGCGGACCTGGCGGCCCCAGCGCGACCAGAACAGCACATAGGCGACGACGATGGTGATCAGCACGGTGAGTCCCATCACGAACATGCCGTTGATCGGGATCTGGATCGCGTCGGTCGCCTGCCAGGAGCCCATCATCCATTCCGGCAGTTCGACGCCGACCTCGCGCGCGCCGAACAGCGAGCGATAGGCTTGCTGCAGGATCAGGCTCAATCCCCAGGTTGCCAGCAGCGTATCCAGCGGGCGCTTGTAGAGATGGCGTATCAGCGCCCATTCGACCAGCATCCCGAGCGCGCCGGAGGCGATGAACGCCAGGATCATCGCGAGGAAGAAGTAGCCAGGGAACAGCGACGGCAGATATTGCTGGAAGCCGTTCGACGTCATCCAGGTGACGTAGGCGCCCAGGATCATGAACTCGCCATGGGCCATGTTGATGACGCCCATCTGGCCGAAGATGATGGCGAGCCCCAGCGCCATCAGAACGTAGACCGAGAACAGAATCAGTCCGGCAAAGCCTTGCATGGCGAAGATGGCGCCGAGATCGCTGAGCGAATAGTCACCGAACATGATCCGTCCTCTGCATGGGGCAGCTTTACGCGCGCGCACGGCGCGTGCGTTTTGGGTGGCGCGGGCCCTGCGGCCCACGCCGACGTCATGAGAGTTGAGACGCGGCCTCAGGCGTGGCGCGTTCTCACTGGTAGCCCTTCGGGAACGGATCGGGCTCGACGAGATCGGCGGTCTCGTAGATCAGTTCGTACTGGCCGTCGGCCTTGGCGCGGCCGACGCGCGTCTTGGACCAGAGGTGATGGTTCTCGTGGATGCGGACATAGCCTTCGGGCGCGCCCTTGAACTCGACGCCGGGCGATGCCGCCGCGATCTTGTCGATGTCGAAGGAGCCCGCCTTCTCCACCGTCAACTTCCACAGCCACGGGCCGAGATAGGCGGCCTGGGTGACGTCGCCGATCACGGTTTTCTCGCCCCACATCTTTTTGAAGGCGGAGACGAAAGCCTTGTTGTTGGGATTGTCGAGCGACTGGAAATATTTCATGCAGGCATAGGCGCCCGCGATGTTTTCACCGCCGATGCCGTCGATTTCGTCTTCGGTCACCGAGATCGTGAGCAGCGTCTGCTTGGAAAGGTCGATGCCCGCTGCCTTGAGCTGCTTGTAGAAGGCGACGTTCGATCCGCCGACGATGATGGCGTAGATCACGTCCGGCTTGGTCAACTTGATCTTGTTGATGACCGAGTTGAACTGGGTGTGGCCGAGCGGGAAGTATTCCTCGCCAACGACCTTGGCGCCCTGCAGATGGCCCTCGATGTGCTTGCGCGCGATCTTGTTGGAGGTGCGCGGCCAGATGTAGTCGGAGCCGAGCAGATAGAAGGTCTTGGCGCCCTTGGTCTTGTTGACCCAGTCCAGCCCCGCGATGATCTGCTGGGTGGCTTCCTGGCCGGTGTAGATGACGTTCTTGGACTGCTCGAGGCCTTCGTAGAAGGTCGGGTAGTAGAGCATGCCGTTGTACTGCTCGAACACCGGCAGCACCGCCTTGCGCGAGGCCGAGGTCCAGCAGCCCATCACGGCCGCGCATTTGTCGTTGACGAGGAGCTTCTTCGCCTTCTCGGCGAAGGTCGGCCAGTCGCTGGCGCCGTCCTCCTGGATGAACTTGATCTTGCGGCCGAGCACGCCGCCTTCCGCATTGATCTGCTCGATTGCCAGTTTTTCCGCTTCGACCGACCCGGTCTCGGAGATTGCCATGGTGCCGGTGACGGAGTGCAGGATGCCGACGGTCACTTCGCTATCGGTGACGGCAAGGCCGGTGGTGTTGACCGCGGACGTTGGCGGAGCTTCCGCAAACGAGGCGCGTGGAAGCATCGAGATGGCCGGCAGCGCCGCCATTCCCATCAGGAGCTTGCGCCGAAGCGGCGACCGCAGGCCCGGTTTCTTTTCGTCTGACATGAGCACCCCAACTGGTTCGAGAACGCGCTTAATGGTCAGGCGAGGATTGCCCAGATTTGTGCAGCGCACTGATACGCAAGATTGCGTATACTGCACCGCAAAATAGCGACGTAGGTTCTGGTACGGGATTTGCGAGCCAACGGGCGAGACCGACGTCGGCTCAGGAGGTGGGGAATTGGCAGGGCGGCAGCGGATAGACCGCGTCAGGCGCCAGTATAATCAGTGGGTTGCCAACCAGACGCTGGAGGACTACGCGCTGCGCTTCACCGCAAAGAGCGCGCGCCGCTGGTCCGCCGCCCGCGTTGCCAACACCGCGCTGGGCGCGATCTCGTTCCTGGCGCTGGAAGCGATCGGCGGCACCATCACGCTGAACTATGGCGCGATGAACGCGACCGCCGCCATCCTCGTGGTCAGCGCCATCATCTTCTGCTGCGGACTGCCGATTGCCTATAACGCCGCCAAGTTCGGCATCGATATCGACCTGCTGACGCGCGGCGCCGGCTTCGGCTATATCGGCTCGACCATCACCTCGCTGATCTACGCCTCCTTCACCTTCATCTTCTTTGCGATCGAGGCGGTGATCCTGGCGACCGCGCTCGAGATGTGCTTCGGCATCCCGCGGCCGATCGGCTACGTCATCAGTGCGGTCGTGATCATCCCGCTGGTGGTCTACGGCATCACCCTGATCAGCCGCTTTCAGTTGTGGACGCAGCCGATCTGGATCGTGCTGCACATCCTGCCTTTTGCCGCGATCGCCTATGCCCATCCGCGCTCCTTCATCGAGTGGCGCAACTTCGCCGGCGAGCATGGCGACCCCTCCGGCCAGATCGACTTGCTGCTGTTCGGCACCGCGGCGTCCGTGGTGTTCTCGCTGGTGGCGCAGATCGGCGAGCAGGTCGACTTCCTCCGCTTCCTGCCGCGCGACCGGCGGACGTCGCGGCGGGCATGGTGGATCGCGCTGCTCAGCGCGGGGCCGGGCTGGATCGTGCTGGGCGCGCTGAAGCTGCTGGCGGGATCGTTCCTTGCCTTCTTCGCGCTGAGCCACGGCGTTTCCTACGAGCACGCCGCCGAGCCTGCCAACATGTATCTGGAAGCGTATCGCTACGTGCTGTCGCAGCCGGATCTGGCGCTGGCGCTGACCGGGACATTCGTGATCCTGTCGCAGGTGAAGATCAACGTCACCAACGCCTATGCCGGCTCGATCGCCTGGTCGAACTTCTTCTCCCGCCTTACCCACAGCCATCCCGGCCGCGTGGTCTGGCTGGTCTTCAACGTGATCGTCGCACTCCTGTTGATGGAGATCGGCGTCTACAAGGCGCTGGAGCAGACGCTCGCGCTCTATTCCAATGTCGCGATCGCCTGGGTCGGTGCTCTCGTGGCCGACCTCGTCGTCAACAAGCCACTGGGCCTCCGACCGCAACACATCGAATTCAAGCGCGCCCATCTCTGCGACATCAACCCGGTCGGCGTCGGCGCGATGCTGATTGCGACCATCGTCTCGATCAGTGCTTTCTATGGCGTGTTCGGACCGACAGCGAAAGCGCTCTCCGCCTTCGTCGCGCTGGCCGTGGCCTTCGTCACTGCGCCACTGATCGCCTGGGCCACCGACGGCAAATACTACATCGCGCGCAAGCCGAAGCGGAGCTGGCAGAACCTCGATCAGATCCAGTGCTGCATCTGTGAACATTCGTTCGAGCCTGAGGATATGGCCGCCTGCCCTGCCTATGCCGGCCCGATCTGCTCCTTGTGCTGCTCGCTGGATGCGCGCTGCCATGACCTCTGCAAGCCGCATGCGCGGATCCAGGCGCAGGTGTCGGAGACCCTGGGCAAATTGCTGCCGCAGCCGATCTATGCCCGCATCAATTCGCAGCTCGGGCATTATCTCGGTGTATTCGCGGTCTCCGCTGGCCTGGTCGGGCTGGTGCTCGGCCTGATCTATCTGCAGACCTCGGCGACTGTTGAAGCCGGCGACCTATTGTCGGACGTGCTGTGGAAGGTATTTTTCGGGCTGACCATCATCATCGGCGTGGTCGCCTGGCTGTTCGTGCTGGCGCAGCAGAGCCGACGCGCGGCGGAGGAAGAGACCAGACGGCAGACCGCGCTCCTGATCCAGGAAATCGACGCCCACAAGCGCACCGACGCCGAATTGCAGCGGGCCAAGGAAGTCGCCGAATCCGCCAACCTCGCCAAGAGCCGCTATGTCGTCGGCCTGAGCCACGAGCTCCGCTCGCCGCTGAACGCGATCTCCGGCTATGCGCAATTGCTGGAGCAGGACAACAGCCTGCAGACGCGACCGCGCGAACAGGTGCGCGTTGTTCGCCGTAGCGCCGACCATCTCTCCGGATTGATCGACGGCATTCTGGACATCTCCAAGATCGAGGCCGGCCGGCTGTATCTTTCCCGCGACGAGGTTCGCCTGAATGATTTCCTCGACCAGCTCGTCGGCATGTTCCGCCTGCAGGCGGCGGCGAAAGGCGTCGAATTCATCTTCAAGCGGCCGGCCGTGCTGCCGGTCGTGGTCTATGCCGACGAGAAGCGGCTGCGGCAGATCCTGATCAACCTGCTGTCGAACGCGATCAAGTTCACGCAAGCCGGGCATGTGCAATTCGTCGTGCACTACCGCAGCCCGGTCGCCGAATTCGAGGTGATCGACACCGGCCCCGGCATCCAGCCGGACGATCTCGAGCGCATCTTCGCGCCGTTCGAGCGCGGCGCGCTCGGCATCTCCCAGCCGCAGACCGGCACCGGCCTCGGGCTGACCATCAGCCGGCTGCTGGCGGGCGTGATGGGCGGCGACATCAAGGTGACCAGCGCCGTCGGCGCCGGCAGCACCTTCCGCGTCAAGATATTGCTCTCGGAAGTGACCAATCCGCGGCGCAGCGCGCCGACCGATGCACCCGTCTATGGCTATCACGGGGCGCGCAAGACGATCCTGATCACCGACGATGATCCGACGCACCGCGATCTCCTGCGCGAGGTGCTCGCGCCGCTCGGCTTCATCCTGCTCAGCGCGCCCGATGGTCCCGGCTGCTTAGCGCTGGCGCAGCATTGCCGGCCCGACCTGTTCCTGCTCGACATCTCCATGCCCGGCATGGACGGCTGGTCGGTGGCGGAAGCGCTGCGTTCGGCCGGCCATCACCAGGCACGCATCCTGATGATCTCGGCGAGCGCGCTGGAGGCGCATGGCGCGCCGCTGGCGCAACCGTTCCATGACGGCTATCTGATGAAGCCGATCGATCTTCCTCGCCTGTTGGAGACCATCCGCCTACTGCTCAAGCTCGAATGGCAGCATGACGCCGACGAGGTGGCCGTGCCGCGGTGGCAGCCGGAGAGCGGCTCGCGGCCGCCGGTGAAATATATCGAGGAACTGATCGGCCTCGGGCAATTGGGCTATATCCGGGCGATCCAGCTCAAGCTCGACGAAATCGGAACTGAATACCCTGAACATGCCGATTTCGTCGCGCAGATGCGCTCACTGGTCGATCGCTTCGACCTCGATCAGTACATGGCGACCCTGAAGGCGCTGCACAGTTATGACCACTGAAAGCAAGAAGCGCGACGTCGCGCTCGTTGTCGACGACTCGCCGGAGACGCTGCGGCTCCTGACCGACGCGCTCGACGGCGCCGGCATGACCGTGATGGTCGCGCTCGACGGCGCCTCCGCGATGCGGATCGTGGACCAGATCACGCCCGACATCGTGCTGCTCGACGCGGTCATGCCCGGCATGGACGGTTTCGAGACCTGCCGCCGGCTGAAGCGCGATGCCGGGCTCGACAATGTGCCGATCATCTTCATGACCGGCCTCGCCGAGACGGAGCACATCGTGCGCGGATTGGAGGCCGGCGGCGTCGACTATGTGACAAAACCGATCGTGGTGCAGGAGATGCTGGCGCGCATCCGCGTTCATCTCGCCAATGCGCGGATGACGCAGAGCGCGCGCGCCGCGCTAGACGTCTCCGGCCGCTATCTGCTCGCGGTCAACGCCGCCGGCAAGATTCTGTGGGCCACGCCGCAGGCGCAGAGGCTGCTATCGGACACGCTGGCGGAAGACGGCGATGACGTCGTGCTGCCCGATCCGATCCCGCAATGGCTGGAGCAGGCGCAGAAAGGCAAGACGGCAGCGAAGACCACGACCATGGCCTCGTTTCCCGGCAACGAGCAATTGCGGCTGCAATATATGGGCAAGCTTGGCGCCAACGAATTCCTGCTGCGGCTGGCGAAAGACACCAGCGCCGATATGCCCGCGGAATTCTCCAGCGAGCTCGGCCTCACCACGCGCGAGGGCGAGGTGCTGTCATGGCTCTCCAAGGGCAAGACCAACCGCGACATCGCGCAGATCCTGGGGCTAAGCCCACGCACGGTCGACAAGCATCTCGAGCAGATCTACTCCAAGCTCGGGGTGGAGAACCGCACCGCGGCGGCGGCGATCGCTGTGAATGCGAAGAACAGGAAGTCGTGAGGCAAATTTCACCGTCCGTCATTGCGAGCGAAGCGAAGCAATCCACCTCTCCACTTGCGGAGACACGGATTGCTTCGTCGCTTCGCTCCTCGCAATGACGGCGCTACTTATCAAGCACGCTGATATCAGCGACCAGCACGCTGCCCGTCGCAGATTCCGTAATGTAGAGCCGGTCACGGTTCGGGCCGCCGATCGCGACATTGGTGACGGCATTTCCGGCGCAGGACTTGATGCGGGCGATCAGCTCGCCTGACGGCGCGAACACGAAGACGTGGCCAAGCGAGACATGGGCGACGAACAGCCGGCCGGCTTTGTCCATCGTGATCCCGTCAGGCCCGCCAGGGCCGAACATCGTGCAGAAGCGGCCGACCTTCGACACGCTGCCGTCCTTCATGAACGGCGCGCGCCACACCGCGTTGTCGCGGGTCATCGCGACGAACAGCACGGCCTCGTGCGGATCGAGCACCAGCCCGTTGGGGCTGACGCCGGTCTGGATCAGGCAATCGAGCTGGCCGCTTGCCCGCAGGCGGTAGACCCGGCCGCTCGGATCGTGCAGGCCGGTCTGGCCCTGGTCGGTGAAATAGATGTCGCCGTTGGAGGCGATGTGCAGATCGTTGCAGCCGCGGAAGGATTCCGAATTGCGCGAGGTCAGCACCGGAATCATCCGCCCTGCCCGCGCGTCGAGCTCCATGATGCCGTGCCGATAATCGGCGACAAGGATGCGCCCCTTGGAATCGATCTTCAGCCCGTTCGGCCATCCCTGATATTCAACAGCCAGCGACCATTTCCTGTCAGGCGAAATCCTGAAGATGCGACCGAAGGGGATATCGACGATGTAGAGATTGCCATCCGCGTCGAAGGACGGGCCTTCGATGAAGCAATCGGTTGGCTGCCCCGGACGATTGGCATCGGCCCATTCGGTCGACTGATTGCGCCGGAATTCGTCCGGCACGGCTGAGAAGATCGCGGTCTCGATCAGTTTCGGCGGCGTTTCCAGGTACAGCATTTCTTGGTTCACCCGTTGGCGGAACGGGCGGCACCATAGAGGACATCGAAGGCGACGTCGATTGGCTCCCCACCGTCATTGCGAGGAGCCCTTGCGACGAAGCAATCCGTGCCTCCACGAGCGGCGAGATGGATTGCTTCGCTGCGCTCACAATGACGTGGGGAGAGACCTAATTGGCCGCAGCCAATGGTGGTTGTTCAGAATCTCGCGCCCCCGTCTGCGCGATGAGCAGCTTCAATTCCGGGATGCAGGAGCCGCAATTGGTGCCGGCCTTGAGCTTTGCACCGATCTCGGCCGGAGAGCTCGCGCCGGCGGCGATCGCATCGCAGATTGTGGCGCGGCCGACGCCGAAGCAGGCGCAGACGATCGGGCCGGCGTTGGCGAGGCCGTCTGCCGATTTGCCTGATAGCAGCATGCGCCGCTGCCCGTCGCTGAGCGCATCGGCGGCGAACAAGCCTTTCACCACGTTCCAGTCGCCGGCATCATCAGCGGGGCCGAGAAACAGGCAGGTCTCGATGCGGCCGTTATTGAACGAGGCGCCGCGGTAGATGCCGCCGCCGAAATCCTTGTATTCGGCGAGATCGCCCTCGGTGTTCATCCTGAGCCAGAGCTGCCAGCCCAACAGGTCGGCATTGTCTGCGAACAGGTAGCCGTGGCCGCCATTGACCGCGACGCGCGCGACCCAGGCATGAACAGGCAATTGCAGCGGCTGGCGCGACAAGGCAAAGCCGCGGAACACATATTCATAGGGCGCGATCGAGGCCGGCGTCGCCTTGTTCTCGGGCTGGCCGGAGAACGGATCGGTGAAGGGCGCGACCAGCGATCCGACGCGGGCGCCGGTCGCGGTGGCCTCGCTCCAGTGGATCGGCGCGAACAGCATGCCGCGCTGCTGGCGCTCGCTGACGACGACGCGGAGCGTGCATTGCCCGTAGTCGGTGGTGACGCGGGCAAAGCTGCCGTCGCTCACGCCGTAGCGCAGCGCATCATCAGGATGAACCTCCACGAACGGCTCGGGCAGATGCTGGCCGAGCCTCGGGCTCGCGCCGGTGCGCGTCATCGTGTGCCACTGGTCGCGGATGCGGCCGGTGTTGAGCCGCAACGGCCGCGCCGGCGTCGTCTCGGTCCGCAGCGACGGAATCTCCGGCGCGACGAAGCGCGCCTTGCGGTCGTTGGCGAAGAAGCCGCCTTCCGCGAAGAAGCGCGGCTGCGGCGATGCATCCTGCCGCACCGGCCATTGCACCGGCGGCATCACGTCAAAAGCCTCGTCCGACAGCGACGTCAGCGCGCCGATATCGAAATCTCTGATGCCGTTGTTTTCGAACGCCGACAGCGCCGCGTGCTCGCGGAAGATATCAGCCGCGGATTTGAAGTCGAACGCCGCACCAAAGCCGAGGCGCCTTGCGACCTCGCACAGGATCCACCAGTCCGGCTGCGCTTCGCCAGGAGACTCCAGGAACGTGCGCTGCCGCGAGATGCGGCGCTCGGAATTGGTCACCGTGCCGGATTTCTCGCCCCAGGCCTGCGCCGGCAACAGCACATGCGCTCCGGCATCGACGGTGTCGTTGGAGCGGACATTCTCCGACACCACGAACAGCTCCAGCTTCTTCAACGCTTCGCGCGCAGCGTCGGCGTCCGGCAGCGACACTGCCGGATTGGTGCCCATCACCCACAGCGCCTTGATCTCGCCGCGTCCGATCGCCTCGAACATCTGCACTGCCTTCAACCCCTCATGGGTGGCGATGCGCGGCGCCTTCCAGAACCTGCGGACGCGGTCGATATCCGGCGGCGTGAAGACCATGTGGGCGGCGAGCTGGTTGGCGAGCCCGCCGACTTCGCGCCCGCCCATCGCGTTCGGCTGTCCGGTCAGCGAGAACGGCGACGCGCCGACCTTGCCGATGCGGCCCGTGGCGAGGTGACAGTTGAGGATGGCGTTGACCTTGTCGGTGCCCTGCGCCGACTGGTTGACACCCTGCGAATACAAGGTGACGACGCGCGGCGTGTTGGCGAACATCTTGAAGAACGTCGCGACGTCCTGCTCGGAGAGGCCGGTCGCGAGCGCCGTCGCGCCGACGCTGCCGGCCATGCCGCGGGCGCGCGCAAGCGCCTCGTCGAAGCCAACCGTATAGTGGTCGATATAGGTGTGGTCGAGCGCGCCGCTGTCAGCAAGATGCACCAGCAGGCCGCAGAACAATGCGGTGTCAGTGCCGGGCTTCAGGCCGAGGAAGAGATCGGCATCCTCAGTCGTATCGGTGCGCCGCGGATCGATCACCACGATGCGCGCGCCACGCTGCTGCTTGTTGGCGAGCATGCGCTGGAACAGCACCGGATGGCACCACGCGGCGTTGGAGCCGACCAGCACCAAGAGGTCGGCCTGTTCGAGATCCTCGTAACAGCCGGGTACGGTGTCGGCGCCGAAGGCGCGGCGGTGGCCTGCGACCGAGGACGACATGCACAGCCGCGAATTGGTGTCGACATTGGCGCTGCCGATGAAACCCTTCATCAGCTTGTTGGCGACGTAGTAATCCTCCGTCAGCAACTGACCGGAGAGATAGAACGCCACCGCGCCCGGGCCGTCGCGCGCGATGATGTGCTTCAAGCGATGCGCGACATGGTCGAGCGCGTCGCTCCAGGCAATGCGCTCCATCCCGTTGTCGCAGCGGATCATCGGATAGAGCAGCCGGTTCGATAGCCCGAGCGTCTCGCCGAGGGCGGAGCCCTTCGAGCACAGGCGTCCGAAATTGGCGGGATGGTCGGGATCACCCGCGATCGCGGCGCCGCCCTTGCGATCAGGCGTCGCCAGCACGCCGCAGCCGACACCGCAATAGGCGCAGGTGGTCTTGACAGTGCGAAGCGCGGGATCGGCGCTCATGCCGCCTCCGCCAGCGAACGGCCGAACATCATGTCGCCGCGGATCTTCGCAATCGGCCTCGCGCTGCGGATCAGGTCGAGATACCAGAGCGCATCTGGCGTGTCTCCGATCAGGACCGCACCGGTCAGCCGCCCGTCTGCAGTCACGAGCTTCTTGTAGGTGCCGTGGTTGACGTCGCTGAACACGATGCTCTCGCTGCCCTCGGCGCCCATGAAGTCGCCGGCGGAAAACACGCTGACACCGGACACTTTCAAATTGGTTGCCACGATGCTGCCGGCATAGGCGACATCCTGCCCGGCGAGATGCCGCGCCAGCACGCGCGCCTGCTCATAGGCCGGCTCGACCAGGCCGTAGCAGACGCCGCGATGCTCGGCGCATTCGCCGACCGCGAACACGCCTTCCGCAGCGGTCTGTAAGCAATCGTCAACCACGATGCCGCGATTGACGGCAATGCCGGCTTCCTTTGCCAACGCGATGTTCGGCCGGATGCCGGCGGCGAAGATCACCGCGTCCGCCTTGATCAGGCGTCCATCCGCAAGCTCGATGCCTTCAACGCGGCCTTCGCCATGGATGCGCGCGGTGCTGGCCTCGAGCAGGATCTCGATGCCCTTCTGCTCGACCAGCGATTTCAAGAGTGCGCCTGCTGGAACATCGAGCTGGCGCTCCATCAACCGGTCCATCAGGTGCACTAGCGTCACCGGCGCCCCGGCCTTGGCAAGGCCATAGGCGGCCTCGAGCCCGAGCAGTCCGCCGCCGATCACGACCGCGCGCGTCTTGCGCGCGGCGAGCGCGAGCAACAGGTCGACGTCGCGGCTGTCGCGAAACGTGTGCACGCCGGCGAGATCGGCGCCCGGCACGTTCAAGCGCAGCGCCGACGAGCCGGTGGTCAAGACCAGCTTCGAGAAGACGATGCTCTCCTCGCCTTCGATCTTCAGTTCGCGGCGGCCGACATCGATCTCGGTGGCGATGCAGCCATATTTCAGCGTGACGCCGCGGTCGCGCCACCATGATGCCGGCTGCAGCTCGATATCCTCCGACGTGGTCTCGCCGGCAAGGACGGAGGACAATAGCACGCGGTTATAGGCGAGCCGCGGCTCGCTACCGATCACCGCGATGGCGTAGCGCCCGAGCGCCACCTTCGACAATTCGTCGACCAGGCGCGCAGCCGCCATCCCGTTGCCAACAATGACCAGAGGTTCGCTCACGGCGCATTCCCTATTCGGCAGCTCAGGTGCTGCCGTAAGCTTCCGAAATCATGTAGCCGGACAGCGTACCGTAGGCCGCAGTCCAGGCATCGGCGACATCAGACGTCCAGGCTTCGCCGAGCCCTTTCTCCAAGGTCCACAACAGCGCGCCGCCGACAACGGGATAATGCTCCGGCTTGGTCCCGTAGCTCACATGCCGCTTGGCGAGCGCGCTTGCAGCGGGCAGCACGGATTGCAGATTGCTGAGCCCATTCACCACCACAGCCAGCACCGCCATCAGTTTCTTGCGCTGTTCGGTCATGTCGTCCGGAAACATCGCCCTCACCGCCGGCGCGACCTCGAACAAGCGATCATAGAAGAGGGTCGCCGCCTGCTCGGAGATCGGCGCGACCTTGGAGAAACTCTCTTGCACGAGTTTGACTTGCTCCGGTGTCATGCTGCGCTCCGTGGTTGGAACCTACGCCGCCTCGACGAAGCGATGCCGCTCGTAGAGGAATTCGAGCACGCGCTGCCGGCACTTGAGGTAGCTGGAGTTGGTGGCGAGCTCGAGCCGCTTGCGCGGCCGCGCCAGCGGCACTTCCAGCACTTCACCGATCCGTGCGCTCGGACCGTTGGTCATCATCACGATGCGGTCCGACAACAGCACCGCCTCGTCGACGTCATGGGTGATCATCAAGATGGTGTTGCCGAGCTTCTGGTGCAGAGCCATCACGGAATCCTGCAGATGCGCGCGGGTCAGCGCATCGAGCGCGCCGAAGGGTTCATCGAGCAATAGCACCTTCGGCTCCATGGCGAGCGCCCGCGCGATGCCGACGCGTTGCTTCATGCCGCCGGAGATTTCGTTGGGGCGCTTGTCCTTGGCATGCGCCATCTGCACGAGGTTGAGATTGTGCATCACCCAGGCGTCGCGCTCGGCCCGCGTCTTGGTCTTGGCGAACACTTTGTCGACGCCGAGCTTGACGTTCTCGTAGACCGTCAGCCAGGGCAGCAGGCTGTGGTTCTGGAACACCACCGCGCGATCCGGACCCGGCGAGTTGACCTCGCGGTTCTCCAGCAGCACGCCGCCATGGGTGGCGCCAGTGAGGCCGGCCACGATGTTGAGCAGCGTGGACTTGCCGCACCCGGAATGGCCGATGATCGAGACGTATTCGCCCTTCTCGATCGTCAGGTTGATGTCCTTCAAAACCTCGGTCGTGGAATTGCCGCGGGTGAAGGTCTTGTCGATGTGATCGAGCTTCAGATAGGCGTGCATGACATTTCCCTTCAGTTCACGGCGGTGCCGTGGGTCACGAACTTCGCCAGCCCGGCGATCAGGCGGTCGAGCACGAAGCCGATGATGCCGACATAGAACAGCGCCAGGATGATTTCGCTGATGTGCGAGGAATTCCAGGCATCCCAGATGAAGAAGCCGATACCGACGCCGCCGATCAGCATTTCGGCTGCGACGATCGCGAGCCAGGACAGCCCGATACCGATGCGCAAGCCAGTGAAGATGTAGGGCGCCGCCGCCGGAATCATGATCTTGGAGAAGAACTCGAGCGGATTGAGCTGCACGACCGCGGCGACGTTGCGGTAATCCTGCGGGATATTCCGGATGCCGACCGCGGTGTTGATGATGATCGGCCACACCGAGGTGATGAAGATCACGAAGATTGCCGACGGATGGCCGTCGCGGAAGGCCGCGAGCGACAGCGGCAACCAGGCGAGCGGCGGGATCGTGCGCAGGACCTGGAACAAGGGATCAAGCCCGCGCATCGCCCAGACCGATTGACCGACCAGCGTGCCGAGCGCAACTCCGACGAGCGCCGCGATCGAATAGCCATAGGCGACGCGCTGCAGGCTCGCCGACAGGTGCCAGAACAGGCCCTTGTCGATGCCGCCATGGTCGAAGAGCGGATCGAAGATCAGTTCCTTGGTGTCGCTGAACACACGCGAGGGCGGCGGCAGCGCCGAGCCGGCGCGCCGGCAGATCAGCTCCCAGACCACGAGCAGGAGCGCGACCACGATCAGCGGCGGCACCACGCGCACCGCGACCTCCTTCGCCATCTTGGCGTATTTCTCGGACTGCGGCGCACGCTTCGGCGTCATGGTCACGACCGGCGCGGAGGCGACCGGAAGCGCCGTCGTCGCGGCGTCGGTTTTCACTGCAGGCATAGACATCGAAAATCTCTCTCCGTGTTCAGGTGCCGGGCCACGCACACATGCGCGCGGCCTTGCGCGGATCAGACGTCAACACGCTTGATGGACAGCGACTTCAGGTAGGCCGACGGATTCTCGGGATCGAACACCTTGCCGTCGAAGAAGGTCTCCTTGCCGCGCGAGGTCGAGGTCGGAATTTCGGACGCGGGCACGCCCATTTCCTTGGCCGCCTCGCGCCACATATCTTCGCGATTGACCTTGGCGATCAGCGCCTTGGTGTCGAAGCCCGCTTCATACTTGCCCCAGCGGATGTCTTCCGTGAGGAACCAGAGATCGTGGCTCTGGAACGGATAGGACGCGAAATCGCGCCAATACTTCATGACGTGCGGCGAGTTCTCGACCACCTTACCGGGGATGCCGTAGTCGAACTTGCCGGCGGTGCGGTCATAGACGTCCTCGACCGGGCAATTCATCCATTGCCGCTTGCCCATGATCGAAGCGAGTTCCTGCTTGTTCTCCGCCTTGTCGGACCATTGCTGGGCTTCCATCACCGCCATCAGCAGCGCCTTGGCGGCTTTCGGATATTTGTCGACGAAAGCGGCGCGCATGCCGAACGACTTTTCCGGATGCTTGTTCCATATTTCCCCGGTCGTGACAGCGGTGTAGCCGATGCGCTGGTGGATCAACTGCAGATTCCAGGGCTCACCGACGCAAAAGCAATCCATGGTGCCGACCTTCATATTGGCGACCATCTGCGGCGGCGGGACAACGATGGTCTCGATGTCTTTGTCGGGATCGATGCCGCCGGCGGCGAGCCAATAGCGGATCCAGAGATCATGGGTGCCGCCTGGGAAGGTCATGGCCGCCTTCACGGCCTTGCCGGAGGCCTTCTTCTTTTCCAGCGCCGCCTTGAACGGCGTGGCGTCGACGCCGAGTTTGAGATCGGCATATTCGCCGGCGACCGAGATGCACTGACTGTCGAGGTTGAGCCGCGCCAGGATGTACATCGGCGTCGGCTGGTTGTTCTGCGTCACCTTGCCGGCGGAGATCAGGTAAGGCATCGGCGTGAGGATATGTGCGCCGTCGATGCCGTTGCCTTCCGAGCCGAGCACGAGATTGTCGCGCGTCGTGCCCCATGAGGCCTGCTTCTGCACGTCGACATCGGGCATGCCGTATTTGGCGAAGATGCCCTTATCCTTGGCGACGAACAGCGGGCCGGCGTCGCTGAGCGCGATGAAGCCGAGCTTGGCGCCCTTCACCTCGGGGCCCGCGCCTTGCGCGAATGCGCCGGCCGGTAAATTCAGTTTCGCCGCGGCGAGCAATGCGGCCGCTCCGCTTGCCGCCTTCAGAAGGTGGCGGCGGCTGACGCCATGGCGGCAGGTCTCTTTGGTCGGCTTCGTCATGCGTGCAAATGTCCTTTGCGTCTGAATGCCCGTCCGCTTGTGGCGCCGCGCTAAAGCGCACGGGGTCGCGTGCTGGGGAGGCCCCAGTCTGGCGGTGTCACAATTCGGATGATTGGTTTCGAGGGACGGCTTCAATGGCGTCGCAACATAGCCATTCAAGCTTCGTGCCAAGCCGCGACGTTGGAAAAATTCTAAGGAATGTAACGAGTTGGGAGTCGCATCGGTCTGCGCGGCTCGCCCGGTTCCGCCGCCAAAATTTGCGATTCGCTCAATCCTTGTGCGCCGCACAAGAATTGAGCAGATCATGTTCGGACCCGTAGCCCGGGTGGAGCGCAGCGCAACCCGGGACATCTGCGCGCGTGGTTACGAGCGATCCCGGGTTACGCTGGCGCTCCACCCGGGCTACGCGTGCCTTACGCGTCTTCGCCAATCTTTTCCGCCTTCACGCCGAGCGGCGCCGGCGGCGTTCCCTCGCCGGGCTTGATGCGGAAGTCGTAGGTCATCAGGTGCCACGGCTCGCTCGTTTTCGTGCCGTCGGGCATCACAGGATCGGTGCGCTTCTCGATCTTCGCGACCAGTTCGTCCTTGACGCCGAACACCACGTCGGAGTCGAGGTATTTGTCGCCCTCCATGAAGACGTGGGTGATCAGCGGCTCATAGCCCTTCGCCGCGACCAGGAAATGGATGTGTGCAGGACGCATCGGGTGACGCCGCGTCTGCATGATCATCTCGCCGACCGGGCCGTCGGTCGGGATCGGATAGCTGCAGGGCAGGATAGTGCGGAAATGGAAACGGCCGTCATCGCCGGTGATGAAGCGCGCCCGCGACGACGGGCCCTGCGTCGCGTAACTCGGCTTCTGTGAATCATAGAAGCCATCATCATCGGCATGCCAGACGTCGACCGGCGCGCCCGCGACCGGCTTGCCGTCGAGATCGATGACGCGCGCCTGCACGTACAGCCGCTCGCCCGGCAGCGTCGCCGAGATATCGGTGCCATCAGGCGTCACCTTGTGCTCGCCGACATAGAACGGACCGAGCACCGTGGTCTCGGTGGCGCCGTCGCGGTCGCGGTGGTTGACGGCATCGACCAGCATGGAGACGCCGAGCACGTCGGAGAGCAGGATGAACTCCTGGCGGATATCGGTGCATTTGTGGCCGGTGCGGGTCAGGAAATCGATCGCATATTCCCACTCCGCGAAGGTGAGGTCGGTGCGGCGGACATAGTCGTGCAGCGACTTCACCAATTCCTGAAGCAGGAATTTTGCCCGCGGGCTTGGCGTTTCCTCGAAACTCTGGATGACGGCGGCAGTCAGCTCAGTGTCGTTGAATTGCGGCATTGCTTCCATCCCTGCGAAATCGGTATCGCCTGGCTTCAGCCTACACGACGGCCCACGGCGGCGTAAGCGCCAGGTGATTGGAACACAGGACACTTTTCGGCTATCAAGGCCTGCCTCACAACCGGAGAAGAGCGATGCTAGCCCCCACCCCCGCTTCCCCCGAATCCGCCGGCATGTCGCAAGCGGCGCTCGATCGCCTCGAGGACCATCTGAAGCGGCGCTACATCGAGGCCGGGCGGTTTCCGGGCACCCAGCTCCTGATCTATCGCCGCGGCAAGATCGTGCATTCGACCGTGCAGGGCTTTGCCGATGTCGAGCGCAAGGTGCCGGTCAAGGACGACACCATCTTCCGCATCTATTCCATGACCAAGCCGATCACCTCGGTCGCCTTCATGATGCTGGTCGAGCAAGGCCTCGTGGCGCTCGACGAGCCCGTCCACAAATATATCCCGGAATGGAAGAACCTCGGCGTGTTCCAGGCCGGCACCGCGCCAGCGTTCCTGACCAAGCCGCCGTCGCGGCCGATGCTGATCGTCGACCTGCTCCGGCACACCTCGGGGCTCACCTACGGCTTCCAGCAGCGCTCCAATGTCGATGCCGCCTATCGCGAGAACAAGATCGGCGAAGTCGTCAAGGCCGGCACGCTCGACAGCATGATCGATGATCTCGCCAAGATCCCGCTGGAATTCTCACCTGGCGAGGCCTGGAATTATTCAGTTGCCACCGACGTGATCGGCTATCTCGTCGGCAAGATCAGCGGCATCCCGTTCGAGCAGTTCCTGAAGGAGCGCATCTTCAACCCACTGGGCATGAACGATACCGATTTCTTCGTGCCCGCAGACAAGGCTCATCGCCTGGCGGCCTGCTATTCCGCCGACCCACAAGGCGGCATGACGTTCCACGCCGCCGAGCGCAAGGGCGGGCTGACGCTGCAGGATGACCCGGCCACCAGTTCGTTCCTGTCGCCGCCTTCGCTGATCTCCGGCGGCGGCGGATTGTGCTCGACAGCCGCCGACTATCTCACCTTCTGCCGCGCGCTGCTCAATGGCGGCGAGGTCGGCGGCGTGCGGCTGATCGGGCCGAAGACGTTGAAGCTGATGACATCGAACCACCTGCCCGGCGGCGTCGACCTGCCGGCACTGTCGCGCTCGCTGTTCTCGGAGGCGGCCTATAACGGCATCGGCTTCGGTCTGGGCTTTGCCGTGACCATGAACCCGGCGCAGACGCTGCTCGCCGGCAGCCCCGGCGAATACAATTGGGGCGGCGCCGCAACCACGTCGTTCTGGATCGACCCGGTGGAGGAATTGATCGCGATCTTCATGACCCAGGTGCTTCCCTCCAGCGCCTACCCGCTCCGGCGCGAGCTGCGCACCATGGTCTACGCCGCGATCACCGACAGCAATCTCTGACGCCCAAAGATTCCGCGGCGCAGATTTTCGGCGCCGCGGAATGGCTCAAAGCTATTTCAGCATCTCCGGAACGATCAGGCGCGGCAGAAACAGCGACACGCTCGGCCAGATGATGAGCGACGCCAGCACGATCAGCATCGGCACCAGCATGATCGCAGTATCCTTCAGAGCATAGCGCAGCCGTACGCCGGCAACGGCGCAGGCAATCATCAGGCATAATCCATATGGCGGCGTCACCAGCCCGAACGCCAGCGAGACGATCGAGATGATCGCAAACTGCACCGGATGCAGATCGACCGATCTTGCCAGGGGCTCCAGGACGGTGCCGACGATCACGATTGCCGGAATCGCGTCAAGGAAACAGCCCACGACAAGGAAGCAGAAGGAGATGAAGAAGCCAGCCGCAATCGGCCCCATGCCCCAGGTCGAGACGTTGGCCAGCAGTTCCTGTGGAATCCTGTAATAGGCCAGCAGCCAGCCGAATGCGCTGGCGGTGCCGACGCAAAACAGCGCGACCGCGGCCAGACGCCCGGTATCGAGCAGTGCCTTGTACAGTTCCCGCCGGCCAGTCTCGCGGTAGAAGAACGTCGACAGCGCCATGGAATAGAGCACTGCGACGCAAGCGGACTCGGTTGCCGTGAACCAGCCGAGCAGAATGCCGCCGACGATGATGAACGGCGTCGTCAATGCCGGCAACGACCGCCAGACAGCGCGTCCGAAATCCACCCAGCCGTCCTTCGGATAGGTCGGATAGCCGCGGCGCACCGCATAGACATGCACGGTCAGCATCTGCGCGCCCGCGATCAATAGTCCGGGCACGATGCCCGCCAGATACATGGCGGCGATCGAGGTGGAGATCAGCCCGCCCCACACGATCATCAGGATCGAGGGCGGGATGATGACGGCAAGCACCGCCGAGACCGCTGTAATCGCAATCGAGAAGGAGAGGTCGTACCCCTCCTTGGTCTGGGCATCGATGAAGATTTTCGACTGGCTCGCCGCATCCGCGGTCGAAGAACCCGAGATACCGGCAAAGAACACCGAGAGCACGACGTTGATCTGCGCCAGCGATCCCGGCCAATGCCCGACCATCGAGCGGGACAGCGCAACCAGCCGATCCGTGATGCCGCCGATGCTCATCAGGTTCGCGGTCAAGAGGAAAAACGGCACCGCGAGCAGGATGAATGAATTGTAGGCGTTGAAGGTTTCCTGGGCCAGCGTCATCGCCGACAGATGTGGTTCGACCAGAAGGATGGGCAGGCATGCAAGGCCGAGCGCGAAAGCGACCGGCACACGGACGATCAATAGCGCGACGAAGCAGCCAAACAAGATCAGAGCGGCCTGTCTGGCGGAAAGGATGTTTCCGCTCATTGCGCAGCTCCAAACAGGATGCGCGCTTCATCGATGATCTGCTCGCCGGCGAACACGATCCAGGTGACGCCCGCCACCGGCCAGGCAACGTGAATAAGCCAGAGCGGCAACTCCGCCAATTCCGATGTCCTGTTCCAGGCAAACTGCGTGAACTCGAGCCCCGCCCATACAAACACCAGCGCCAGCCCCAAGATGCCAAGACGCGCAAGGATCCGCACCGCGGCCTCGGCCCGCCGCGAGAGGTCCGGCCACACGTCGACCTCGAAATGCAGCGCCTCCCTGACACCGACCATCGCGCCGATCATGATCGTCCAGATGAACAGGACCCGCGCCATCTCCTCGGTCCAGATGTAGGACGGGATGAAGGGGGTGTAGCGCGAGATCACCTGCAGCGTGACGGGGACGACCAGGATGCCGACGCACGCCGCCAGCAGGATTTCCAGGAGTTTCGCGTAGCCGGCTGTGACGCGACGCCACAAACTTGGCCTGGTTGTCAGCGGCATTTCGGTCATTGGCCCCCGCGCTCTCAGTCGTCCCCGCGGCAAGCAACAAGGCTTGCCCCGACATCTCATTCAATGGCTTGCCGGCTTACGCGACGTTGATCTTTTCAAAGATGCCTTCGGCGCCGATTTCCTTCGCGTAGGTGGCCATCACGGGATCAGCGAGCTTCTTCATGGCGTCGCGCTCCTCGAACGGGACGCGCTTGAGCTTGCCTGCCTTCTCCAACGCATCGAGCTTGACGACTTCTTCGCTCGATTCGAGCTGCCGGCCGAAATCACCGGCCTCCTTGCCGGCCTTGAAGATCGCGTCCTGCAGCTCCTTGGGCAGGGTCTTGAGCGTCTTCACCGAGAAGCAGATCGGCCGGATCGACACGGCGTGCTGCGTCAGGCTGAGGTGCGGCGCGACTTCGTAGAACTTCATCGCCTCGACCCCTGCCGCCTCGTTCTCACCGGCCGCGATCACGCCATTCTGGATCGCGTTGTAGACCTCGTTATAGGCGATCACGGTCGGGCTCATGCCGGCGGCAGCGAACGTCTTCGACCATATCGGCGCGCCCTGCACGCGGATTTTGAGACCCTTGATGTCGGCAAGCGTCCTCAGCGGCTTGTTGGCGAAGATGTTGCGGACGCCGCCGCCTGCGTAGCCGACGAGAACGACCTCGGCCTTCTTCGCCACTTCATCGGCGATCGGCGCCAGGATATTCTGTTCAACGACCTTGTTCATGTGCTCGATGCCCTTGAACACGAAGGGAGCATCGATGAAGGGCGCGGCCTTGGCGAAGGTCGACATGTGGGCCGGCGAGACGATCGCATAGTCGACGGCCTTGCCCTGCGACATATATTCGAAATACTGCTTTTCGAGACCCAGCGACGAGTTCTTGTGCAGCGTGAAATTGAGCGGCTTGCCGTAGTATTGCTGCACCAGCTCCTGGAATCGCACCAGCGCCTTGGTGAACGCGTGATCGTCGTTGAACTGCACTGCGCCATTCAGCGAGACAGGCGTTTGGCCTCTGAGAATTGACGGCGCGCCGAATGTGCAGACAACAGCCGTAGCGCCAAGCCCGGCGAGCACGGATCTTCGCTTCATCGTCTCCCTCCCTGTGATGCCCCGCCCCTGTTAACCGGGGTCGTGGGTGCCGCCGACGAAGCGGCAGCGATCTCGAAGCGTATGCAAAAGAATGGAGCGATGGAAGCTGATTTCAAGGCAGGGATCGAACGCCCATTCGAGCCGCGCGCTGCACGGCAGACGGCGATCTCCTGCGACCTTTTGGCACGCAAGTTGCTACGAATGGACGAAACCTATGGGGAACACGCCATGTCGACCATGACAGCAACGGCCGCCACCGAAACCCGCAAGCCGCTCTACACATCCCTTTTCGTCCAGGTGCTTGCCGCGCTGCTGCTCGGTATCGCGCTCGGCGTGATCGCCCCTGACTTCGCGATCGGACTGAAGATCTTCAGCGACGCATTCCTCAAGCTGATCTCGATGATCGTGGCGCCGATCGTGTTCTGCGTGGTCGTGCACGGCATTGCCGGCGCCGGCGATCTCAAGAAGGTCGGTCGCGTCGGCGTCAAGGCGCTGATCTATTTCGAGGTGATGACGACGATCGCGCTGGTCGTTGGCCTCCTGCTCGCCTATCTGTTCGGGCCCGGCCATGGCATGAACATCGACACCTCAACGCTCGATGCCAAGGCGCTCAACACCTATGCCGACAACGCCCACAAGCTGCAAGGCGGCGGCATCGGCGCTTTCCTCCTGAACATCATTCCGACCACCTCCTTCGATGCGCTGTCGCGCAACGATGTGCTGCAGGTCTTGTTCTTCGCGGTGATCTTCGGCGTCAGCCTGGCGCTGGTTGGCGGCGAAAAGGGCGAGAAGGTCACGTCCATGATCGACGCAGTGTCGGCGGTGCTGTTCCGCGCGATGGGGCTGATCGTGCGCGCCGCCCCGCTCGGCGTGCTCGGCGCGGTGGCCTATACGGTCGGCAAATACGGCGTAGGCTCGCTCAAGCAACTGGTCTCGCTGGTCGCGCTGTTCTACGTCTCGGTCGCGATCTTCGTGTTCGGCGTGCTTGGCGGCGTCATGGCCCTGGCCGGCATCAACATCCTCAAATTCCTGGGCTACCTGCGCGAGGAATTGACCATCGTGCTTGCGACCGCCTCTTCCGACGCGGTGCTGCCGCAGATCATGCGCAAGCTGGAGCGGTTGGGCGTCAAGGACTCCGTCGTCGGGCTCGTGATCCCGACCGGCTATTCGTTCAATCTCGACGCCTTTTCGATCTACCTCACGCTGGCTGTGGTGTTCATCGCACAGGCGACCAACACGCCGCTGTCGTTCGGCGATCTGTTGCTGGTGCTCGGCGTCTCCCTGATCACCTCGAAGGGTGCACACGGCGTGCCGGGCTCGGCGATCGTGATCCTGGCGGCGACGCTGAACGCGGTGCCGACCATTCCCGCCATCGGCCTCGTGCTGGTGCTGTCGGTCGACTGGTTCATCGGCATGGCCCGCGCCGTCGGCAACCTGATCGGCAACTGCGTTGCGACGGTCGTGGTGGCGGCGTGGGAAGGCGATCTCGACCGCGAGAAGGCGACGCGCGTCCTCGACGGCGCCGAACTGGTCGACGTGACGGCGGGCTAGAGAATCGTAGCCCTGATGGAGCGCAGCGTAATCCGGGGACCACACGATTCGTCTGGCCAGGTCCCGGATTGCGCTTCGCTCCATCCGGGCTACGCGCTAACGGGCGCTATTTGACCAGTTTCAGATACGGCGGCAGCGGCCTGCCCGAGACCGACCTTACTTCCTGCGGCGGCCGCTCCTCCGGAGTCATCAGATCGCACAGCGCCTTGAGCTCGGCGTCGGTCACCTGATGCAGTTCCATCCTGAGTTCGAGGATTGCCAGCGACAGCAAACGCGCCGTTTCCGGACTTGCCTTGTCCGTGAGGAAGTCCCTGCACTCCTCAAGCGTCGCAAGCAGCGAGAGCAACCGTTCTTCGGTATGGGCAACCGGCATTTCTTCCGCTCCCGAACTTGCGAGATAGATTCGCGGCGTTTCATTTCTTCGCTTCATGAGCCTCTCCACAAAAGCCTGCGGGTGGTCGGGCGCGTGAATGAGCAGATGATCCAGAAATTTTGCGAAATTGTCCAGCGGGTGATTGGTCCTCTGTTTTCCTTCTAATGCGCGTAACGCGCGGGAGGGATGCGCCACGCGGCTACGTCCGCTGTCATTTTTCGGCGAAATCCGAGCCGTTCAGGTCCCGTACAAGTACGGGGTGTAGGATTACGTATGCAGAGGCGAGGTAGTAAGCATGCGTTCAAAATCTGTGTCGATCCAACCCGTAGTAGTTGTGGTTTGTCCAATATTTTGCCAAATGTACGTGGCGGGATATCGCAAGTTATCCCGGGCGTTGACGACTTTAGGTAGTCTGACGGCGCCGGTATCCGGATACTTCCAAAGCGCGTGGCGTTTGGCTACCATTCGACAGTCTGCTTGGAGTACCGTGGTTCGCGAACGAACTCACGATCCGGACAAAGTTAACGCGGAAGTATGGACGAATCCCTGACCAATCTGCGCAGGGCCTCCCGATTTGAAGGACGGGTAACCAGAATGAACAGATCAGCAGCAAAGAAGATGAAGCAACGCAGTGCCGGCAAGCCCGACATTGAGTTGGGCAAGCGGATTCGCCTGCGGCGTGTGGAGCAAAAGATCTCGCAAGCGGAGCTTGGCGAAAAGCTCGGCGTCAGCTTCCAGCAGGTCCAGAAGTACGAGAAGGGCGTGAACCGCGTCGGCGCTGCTCGCCTTCAGCAGATCGCTTCCGCGCTCGACGTGCCTGTCACGTTCTTCTACGACGGCGACAACAAGTCGCGCGAGGTCGAAAGCCTCCTTTTCCTGGACAGTGCTTTCAGCCTGAGGTTGCTGCGAGCCTACAGCAAGATCAAGGACCAGACAGTTCAACGTCAACTGGTGTCCTTGATGGAATCGATCGCCGCGAACGAAGGCTGAGCCGTCGGCCCTTCTCCGTTTCGTGGCGCGGACCGCATCGATCCGCGCAAGCGCGTCGAACCGTGGCAAAACGCTGCACCGGGCTATGCGTTGGTTCGGATCGAGGCTTTGCTGAAGCGCTGCCATCGAGATGGCGGCGCTTTTTGCTTTTCGCGGCTCTCAATGCGATGCGCAGCCGCGCATTCGTTCCAGCAGCGATGCCGGGAGCGACAATTGGTCGCGCGATCGCCGGCGACGTGACCGCGTCCCTGGGGCGGCTGGCGCGTTCGACCTACAACAGCGCCAGCACTACCTTGGCGATGTCGGCGGTGCCGTTGCTGCCGCCGAATTCGGTCGGCTTGATGCCGCCGGCATAGGCCTTGTCGACTGCGCGCTCGATCCGCTCACCGGCTTCCGCCGCACTCTCAAGCCCGTGCTTGTCGGCGAGCCAGTCCAGCATCATCGCAACCGAGAGGATCATGGCGGTCGGATTGGCCTTGCCCTGCCCCATGATATCGGGCGCGGTGCCGTGGCAGGGCTGAAACACCGCGTAGCGGTCACCGATGTCGGCTGACGGCGCCATGCCCATGCCGCCGATCAGGCCGGCAGCAAGGTCGGAGAGGATGTCGCCGAACATGTTCTCCGTCACCATGACGTCGAAATCCCACGGACGCTTCACCAGCAGCGCCGCACAGGCATCGATATAGAGGTGGTCGGCCCTGACATCCGGATGTCGCTTTGCCGTCTCGTCGAAGATCCCGCGGAAGAACGCAAAGGCCTTGAACACATTCGCCTTGTCGACGCAGGTCAGCCCGCCGCCAACGCGGCCGCGTGCCTTGCGGCGTTCGGCGAGGCGGAACGAGAACTCGAACAGGCGCTCGGAGGTCCTGCGCGTGATCAGCATGGTCTCGCGCGCCTCGTCCTCGGTGACGACACCCTTGCCCATCGAGGCGAACAGGCCTTCGGTCGATTCCCTGATCACGACGAAATCGATGCCGCGCTGCTCGGCGCCGACGATCGGGCTTGGCACGCCCGGGATCAGCCGCGCCGGCCGCACGCCGGCATAGAGATCGAAATGGAAGCGCAACTCGATCTGCGGCGCGATCTCGGTGTTATCGGGGTAGCGCACCGACGGCAGGCCGCAGGCCCCTAACAGGATCGCATCCGCCTCCTGGCATAGCCTGACCGTCGATTCCGGCATCGAGGTGCCGGTCTCTCTATAATAGTTGGCGCCAGCGGGCGCCTCGGTGAAGCGGAACCTGAGCTCCGTCGTCGCTTCGATCTTGCGCAATACCTCGAGTGCCGGCGCCATTACCTCCGGACCGATGCCGTCGCCGCCGAGCACGGCGATATGGAGCGCGTTGTTTGCGGACATGGGATTTTCCATTCGAGACAATGGAAGTTTTGGACTCGTCATGGCCGGGCCTGTCCCGACCATCCACGCTCTTCCCGCTGATCGACAACAAGACGTGGATGCCCGGGACCCGGCTACGCCGAGGCTTCGCCGGGCACTCTAATGTCAGTCCGGCGAAGCGATAGCGAAGACGGGCAAGCCCGGGCATGACGGCGGAGTACCGTGGCGGCCTAGGTCGCGTGGACAGTTATGTTAGCCAGAGCAGAGTTGCGGCGATAGCGACGACAGCGAAGTAATTTCGTGCGGTTTTTTCGTAGCGCGTAGCAACGCGCCTGAAACGCTTCAGTTTCGAGAAGCAGCATTCGATTAGATGACGCTC
>NZ_JBVAPG010000689.1:0-250 GCF_055413685.1 Bradyrhizobium sp. LeoA1Lang
TGGTTCATCACAGTGGTTTTGACTCTTTGGCTGCAGCGGGATAGGCGCGGCGGAGTTTGGCGCGGGCTTTGTCGGTTGTGAACATCCATTTGATGCGGTCTCGCGTTTTATTTCGCTGCCGCTGCCAGGGGATGTCCCGATCGGTGTTGAACTACGTCGGGCCGACGTTGCCAGAATGAATGTTACGCGGCCCTTGTGACATGGGCAACGGGCTTGATCGTCATGGGATTGTGGTGAGCTTGAAGGGCCG
>NZ_JBVAPG010000690.1:0-250 GCF_055413685.1 Bradyrhizobium sp. LeoA1Lang
GATCTCCCGAAGCGACGCCGCCCACAACGCAAGCGTCTCCTCAATCGACGCTGCCTGCGTCCACGATCTTCGAATCATGGTTGCCCATGGATTCAGAAACCCACTAAAAAAACAACTGTAATGTTAGTGAGGTAACCCCGGAACTGGTGGATGAGTTTCTTCTCTCGCGTCCGCGATCGCGGCCAAGAAGCTATAATCACCTGCGCTCTACGGTGGGACGACTGCTTTCGTATCTCGTCGATCACGGGAA
>NZ_JBVAPG010000691.1:0-250 GCF_055413685.1 Bradyrhizobium sp. LeoA1Lang
GCGCCTGCGAACTGGGTTCCGATATTTCAACGGTGTCCCGGGCTCGCGTCGCCTGGAAGGACGACAAAACCCTCCTCGACTGGCTCAATTCACTGTAGCGCATTATGTGCCTACACGCCCGCGATCCGGGGATGTCCCGGGTTCTGTTGAATTACTGAAGAGGTCGGCGTTGCCCACCTTGAGCCGGTAGGCTCGGGGTGCTGATTCCACAAAGGAGAGCAACGCCATGACGAGAGATATCACACCGGCT
>NZ_JBVAPG010000692.1:0-250 GCF_055413685.1 Bradyrhizobium sp. LeoA1Lang
TCTTCGCCTTCATCGAAGGCTTCTACAATCGAACGAGGCTCCATTCCGCCATCGGATATGTCGCGCCGATCGAGATGGAGCTAAAAGCTGCTTAAACCCGTCCACTTTTTCGGGGGAAGATCACAAGGATCTCTACGCATGGCGCGATCTATTTCGCGTCGGCGGGGCGGAGGCGCTGCGGCCGCTGGGGCGTCCGCGCAAGAGCGATGCGGTTGCACCGAGCGTGAGGGCGCGGGCGCGCGATGTTGCG
>NZ_JBVAPG010000693.1:0-249 GCF_055413685.1 Bradyrhizobium sp. LeoA1Lang
GAGATACGGTCCCATTGCGTGTCGTTCAGAACGAGCCGATCCAGAACCCCCAAGGCTTCCTCCTAAAAGAAAGCCTTGAATCACGTTCCGTCTGATTTGAGAATCCCAAGAGTCCACACAGCCTAGTTGGCTGATAACCTCGTTGTCGCCAGGAAACGGCGAGAAGATGTCGAAACATTCGGTGTCAGCCGGAGACCTGGCCGGGTTGTTCGCGCTGTTTTCGAAGCTGCGCGAAAAAAGCCGAGCTAA
>NZ_JBVAPG010000694.1:0-249 GCF_055413685.1 Bradyrhizobium sp. LeoA1Lang
ACTTTCTTCGCAATGCCCACCTCGATATCCCAGCGGCCGTCGAGGCGCTGCGCCAATACTGGATGCCGATCCGCTACGCACGCGCCCGCTGATCACTGCGAACGTGGGAGCTCTTACCGCTTACGATGAAGTGTTGGATGGGAGCAACGCACTTTCTTACAAAAAAGCTGCCGAAGGTGGCCACCGAGATGGCGCTCAACGTGCTCGCCTACAACCTGAAGCGCGTGATGATGATCGTGGGCGTGGGCG
>NZ_JBVAPG010000695.1:0-249 GCF_055413685.1 Bradyrhizobium sp. LeoA1Lang
TTTCTTCGCAATGCCCACCTCGATATCCCAGCGGCCGTCGAGGCGCTGCGCCAATACTGGATGCCGATCCGCTACGCACGCGCCCGCTGATCACTGCGAACGTGGGAGCTCTTACCGCTTACGGTTGTTTGGTGCTATGCCTTCATCACGGCCTCTTCCGGAACAAGACCGCTGGTGAGATAGCGCCACAGCGCCACGATCAGCTTGCGCGCCAGGGCGACGATGGCGACGCGCTTGGCGCGCCTGCCG
>NZ_JBVAPG010000696.1:0-249 GCF_055413685.1 Bradyrhizobium sp. LeoA1Lang
AAACGGCTTCATTCGCCGTCAGCCCGGCGTTCCCCGAAGCATCGAGATTCTCCTGCCACCCGAAAACTTGCCGATCCTCGAATGGCTCGGTATCAAAACGTCAAAATCACTGTGATGAACCACTAGTACCTCGTCACAGTGATTATGACTCTTTGGAAGTGTCGGGATAGGCGCGGCCCATTTTGGCGCGGGCCTTGTCTGTCGTGAACATCCATTTGATGCGGGAACGTGCGGCATTTCTCTGCCGTT
>NZ_JBVAPG010000697.1:0-248 GCF_055413685.1 Bradyrhizobium sp. LeoA1Lang
TGGAGGTCATAGAGGCTCCTGAGCCACCAGGCCGCACGCTTCACCCAGCCGGCAAGCGTCGACCGGTCGAGATGGACGCCCTGGCCGGCCAGAATCTGCACTTGCCGATACAGCGGCAGATACCAGGCGAACTTCGAGATCACCACGTGGCTCACGAGTGCGGTCGAGGCCATGCCGCTCTCGATCAGGCGCGGCAGCACCTTCGCTTGGACCACACCATCGGTGCAGCTGCGGCAGCCATATTTAGG
>NZ_JBVAPG010000698.1:0-248 GCF_055413685.1 Bradyrhizobium sp. LeoA1Lang
TCTTCTGCAAGCTCAAGGAATTCAAGCGCATCGCGCTGCGCGCAGACAAGACAGATCAAAGCTTCGCAGCCATGATCCATCTGACCGCTGCCGTGATAAACTCCCGATGAATCCCAACAGACCCTAGCATTACAGTTGTTTTTTTAGTGGGTTTCTGAATCCATGGGCAACCATGATTCGAAGATCGTGGACGCAGGCAGCGTCGATTGAGGAGACGCTTGCGTTGTGGGCGGCGTCGCTTCGGGAGA
>NZ_JBVAPG010000069.1:0-44405 GCF_055413685.1 Bradyrhizobium sp. LeoA1Lang
TCGTGCCACAATGGCCGGCGGTGGGCGTGCTCTTGGTCGATGCTTGCATCAGACTCTCCGATGGTTCGAGTGTGGAAACCCAAACCTACCGGAAAGGGCGCGCTCACCGCCCCATGGAATCTACAATTGCTACGCAATCACCAGATCGCAATACGCATAACTATCGCGTTGCACCCATTCGCCTGTGGTGACTGCGATCCGGTGCGAGAACATGGGGCCTGCGACCACGCAGGTATGAAACTCGCCGTTCTCGCCGCATGGATCGACGCCATCGGCCGTGGCATCAGTCGAACAGCCCTCGCGGCTGGGCCGATTGCGCCGGCGGTGCGCGCCTGCGCTGCTTCTGCGGCGGTGCTGCCGCCGACGGTGCTGCGGGCAACGCGCCGATCCGACGCAACGCCGCTTCCGCGGCCCGCTCGCCGCTCTCCCAGGCGCCGTCGACCGTGCCCCACAAGGTGTCATGCGTGGCTTCGCCGGCGAAATACATGCAGCCGACCGGATCGATCAGCGCTCTTCGTGCGGCCTGCCCGCCCGGCGCGGCCACCGACATCGCGCCCAGTATATAGGGCGAAGCGTTCCAGCGCGTCGCGCTCGACTTCTTGATCCCGGCCGCCGCATCACTGCCGAACAGCTTCTTCAGCCATTCCGTCGCAAACGCGACCATCGCCTGCTCGCCGTCTGCCGAGAGATCGCGGCCGAACGAGCCCGCGACGTCGATGGTGCACAGGGATGAACCGCCGATATTGGCATAGAGCAGCGCGGTGCGCATCGAATTGCTCTGCTCGATCAGGACATCGTCGCGCGCAAGCCCCAGCGGATTGCCGGGCAACTGCAGCGCGATGCGGTCGTAGCTGCCGAGGCTGAGCTTTGCGACGGCATCGCCGATGCGCTTGGGAAGCTCAGAATCGAACTTGAGCTTGCCGGCCGCGAGCACGTTGGTCGACACCGTGATGATCGCGGCGCGCGCGAGGACCTTGCCCGAGGGCGTGTTCACCTCGACGTCGCGGTTGCTGTAGGAGATGCGGGTGGCGGGCGTCGACAATGCCACGGGCAACTGCGCGCCGAGCTTCGCAATCAGCGTGCCGAGCCCCTGCCGGCAGGCGACCGCGCTGTCGCGATCCTGCGCCCGCGCCTTGTCGACGACCGAGACCTCCTTGAGGTCCTTGCCGGTGAAACTGGCGCCGAGCACGAACTCCGCCGTGCCAGCCCAATCGCCGAGCTCCTTTGGCAGCACCGAGGCACAGGACACGTCGCTCCTGCGCGCGGCATCGTCGATCGCGCGATTGGCGCGCACCAGCGCGGCCAGGAATTCCTCGGTTTCGCCGGGACGCGCATTGCGGCGGCCGATCCGAATCTTCTCGCCCGATGGCGCGGGCATCAGCTCGAGCCCCGCGGTCCGCGCGAGGCGGATCATCGGATTGGTCTCGGGATTGTGCGCCCAGCGCGCGCCGCGATCGAACGGGACCTCGAAGGTCGAGCTGTCGGTCTGGCAACGGCCGCCGATCTGGCTCGACGCTTCCAGCACGATCACCTTGCGGCCCGCCGCCAGTACTCGCCGCGCCGCAGCAATGCCGGCAGCGCCCGCGCCGATCACCACGATGTCGGCATCGCGCGCCGGCGGCGCGGCTCCAGCGCGGCCGGCAAGGAGCGAAGTAGCGGCAATGCCTGCGGACGCCGACAGGAAGTTGCGGCGGGTGATCGTCATATCATGGTTTCCGCAGGCTTGAAGCAAATGGGAACAGTCAGCGAACCTTGCCGCATCTCATGCGGCGCAGCAACCATCATGGTGAATCAATCATGATTGATCGGCTGCGTCGATGAACTAAATTGCAACCGCTCGCGACCATGATAAGGAACCAAAAAGCGGAAGGGCAAGCCGCGCAGGGGGAAACATTTATGGGCGTCATGCTCGACACGATCGGCCAGGTGATCGCGGGCTACCTGGAGAAGGAAATCCCGGGTTACGAGCCGTTCACGCCGAGCGATCCGGAGCATCTGCGCGGCGTGATCCAGCCTGGCGATGTCCTGCTGGTCGAAGGCAACAACCGCATTTCCGGCATCATCAAATACCTCACGCAATCGACCTGGTCGCACGCCGCGCTCTATGTCGGTCCGGTCGACGGTGCCTGCGAGCCTGACGGCGAGCCGCATGTGCTGATCGAGGCCAATATCGGCGAAGGCGTGACCGCCGCGCCGCTGTCGAAATATTTCCCCTATCATACCCGCCTCTGTCGCCCGGTCGGCCTGTCCTACGAGGACCGCGAGACGGTGTGCCGCTACGCCATCAACCGGATCGGCTTCGGCTACGACACCAAGAACATCGTCGACCTTGCGCGCTATCTGTTCCCGCTGCCGGTGCCGCAGCGCTGGCGACGGCGGATGATCGCGCTCGGCTCGGGCGATCCCACCAAGATCATCTGCTCGGCACTGATCGCACAGGCCTTCGATGCCGTGCGCTATCCCATCTTGCCCAGGATCACGCGCACCTCGAGCCGCAGAGCGCGGCGCGAGATCCTGCATATCCGTGACTCCTCGCTCTACATGCCGCGCGACTTCGACATCTCGCCCTATTTCGAAGTCGTCAAACCCACCATCGTGCACGGCTTCGACTACACCGCGCTGCACTGGGCCGACAAGCAGAAGCCGCTCGAGGAGGTGGCGGGCGAATTCAGTGTGTTTCACGAAAAGTCGCCGCCGCTTGTTCCTGAAACGCCTGACCAGGAAACGCCGCTTCCGGTGGCGACTGAAGATGCGGAAGTGAAGGCGCCGGAGCCCGCGGCCTGATTTCGCTAAAAGCGCGCAGCCAGTGTCAGGCGGACCGCGAGCGGTTCGGCCGGGTGGATGTGGCGGTCGGCAACGCCATCGATCGGCTCGCCCGGCAGGCGCGACAGATAGTAATATTCGATCTGGTTGGTGTTGGCATTGAAGAGGTTGAGCACGTCGAGCTGCAACCGCATGCCATTGTCGAACTGATAGCCGGCGCGGGCGTTGAAGATCAGCGAGGATTGCGAGCGCACGCTGTCATCCTCGATCAGCGGGCGCGGCCCGAAATAGCGCGCGGTCAGGGCGCCGAACCAGCCCGTCTCGCGTCCGAACGTCACGGCGCCGCTGGCGATCCAGGCCGGCGCGCCCGGAATGAAATTGCCGACCGGGTCGAAATCGGTGAAGCGCGCGCGGGTATAGGCGAGATCGACATCGAGGCGCATCCACGGCAACGGCCTGTACTGATTGGTCCACTCGACGCCGACGCGCCGGCTCGGGCGGCTCGCCTCGGTGGTGCCGGCGTCGCCGACGAACAGGAGTTCGGAATCGAAGTCGAGCACGAACACCGCAAGCGAGCTGGTCAGGCCTTCGATCGCCTTGGTGCGGATTCCAACCTCGGCGCCCTTGGAGCGAACCAGCAGCGGCACGCGATCGAGCGGCGTCACCTTGTCGGTGGGATCAACGGTGATCGTCGCGCCGCGGATGTCGTTCGAGTGCAGGCCGTAGCCGGCATTGCCGTAGAACTCGGTCTTGTACCACGGGCCCAGCATGATGCCGGCCTTCGGGCTCGTCATCGCGACCTGCGCATTGCCGGAATTTTGCGGCGTGTCGCTGAAGACATGGCCCGCAAAGAAATCCTCGCGGATGCCGACCGTGGTACGCAGCCATTCGGTCCAGCGGGCGGTGGTGTCGGCCCAGAGGCCGACGTTGCCTTCCTGCACGCGGTCCTGGCGCACCGTCGAGAGCGCCTCGCGCTGGAAGGTCTTGAACAAGCCCACCTCGATATCGTCGCCACGCGTCTGCAGCCCGATGCGGGTCTGGGTCTCGATGCCGGCGACGCGCGCATCGAAGGCATGAGAGGCGTTGAAGCCATAGACGGTGCGGCGATCGAGCTGGCTGAACTGGTCGCCATTGATGGGATCGTCGAGGAAATAGGTGAAGTTATTGAACAGCCGCAGCGACGAGCGGATCACATAGGCATTCGCCCGGGTCTGGCCGTAGTCGCCCGACTGCGCCCAATTGCCTGACAGGCTGAAGCGGCTCGAAGTGCCGCCGTCGGTTGGATCGAGCGAGCCGAAGCGGTCGATCAACCCCTCATCGATCGCGCGCTGCGCCACCTGATCGGTCGAAGTCCAGCCGTTGGAATAGGCCATCGCCGACAGCGTGAAGCCATCGGTCGCGGTGCCCTGGCTGTAGCGGAACACGCCGCTCGCCTTGCGCACATTGTCCGGCACGTCCCATGGGCCGTCATATTTGTTGGCCACGATCGCGCCGAGCAGGGTGCCCTCGCCGACCGCCGTCGAGCCCGCCGCCAGCGCGCGCTGATAGCCGAAACTGCCGAAGGTCACCTGGGCGATGTTCTTCGGCAGCCGGTTGACATAATCGATGCCGACGCTGCCGGCGGAGGAAAAGTCTCCAGTGTCGGCGTAGTACGGACCTTTGCGGACGTTGATCGAGCCGATCAGTTCCGGGATCAGGAAGTTGATGTCGGCATAGCCCTGGCCGTGGCCATGGGTCGGCATGTTGACGGGCATGCCGTCGACTTTGATCGCAAGATCGGTGCCGTGGTCGAGATTGAAGCCACGCAGGAAATATTGGTTGGCTTTGCCCTCGCCGGAATGCTGGGTGACGATCAGACCGGGCACCACTTCCAGGACCTCGCCGACGCGCGACACCGGCAGCGCATTGACCTCCTCGCCGCTGATGCGCGTCTCGCTCGCGGCGGTCGGCAGAAGGTTGGCTGCATCCGACTGCCCCGAACCGGGGGCGATGCCGCCCGCCGCCGATGCAGGCTGGTCCGACCGGGCTACGGAGGTACGTCGGCCACTCCGCGGACGGCGCGACTGTTCAGCCCGCTTGATCCGCTTCGGCGGCGCCACCTCCGGCGACGTCACCGTGACCGGTGGAAGTTGATTGGCGGACCCGGCGACAGACATTTGCGCCTGCGCCGTCGACGTAACAATGGCAAGGGAGGCGGCGGGAAGAATCCGCCAGACAAGTTCACGCAACGCCCATGCTCCCGCACGGCAACCTGCTACAATCCGCAGGCAACCGCACCAATTCGACTTCAACCCGACCCTGCGAGGCTAACAAGCCGAGTATGACGTTACAATCAGAACATCATACTGACGCGCCCGCGACACCAATCGGAAAATTTGGATGCAACGGATCACCATCACCATCGAGGACGACCTGCTGGACGAGATCGACGCCGCGGCAAAAGCGCGCGGCTACCAGAACCGTTCGGAAATCATCCGCGATCTCGCCCGCGCGGGCTTGCAACAGAGCGCGGAGGACGCGGCACCTTCAGGGCAATGTGTGGCGGCGCTGGTGTACGTCTACGACCACGCCGCGCGCGACCTTTCAAAGCGGCTGGTGCAGAACTTCCATGGTCACCACGACCTGTCGCTGGCGACGCTGCATGTCCATCTCGACGACGATAGCTGCATGGAAGTGACCGCGCTGAAGGGAGCCGCCGGCGACGTCCGCCATCTCGCCGACCACGTCATCGCCGAACGTGGCGTGCGCTATGGCCGGGTCGTCATGATCCCGACCGCACCGGACAAGAAGCCGCGCAAGCATGGGCACCGGCACGATTGAGGGCGGCCGTCCGGCTCTTGCCGAAACCTTTTGCCATGTCTACCTCTCGCGGGGGCTTTTGGGAGAGGTGAACCCACCATGTTAGATGCCGCCGTCAAGGCGCTCACGCAAATCCTGTCGCCGCCGATGCGCTCGATCCTGTGGCGCTCGGTCGGCGTGGCGCTGGTATTGGTGACGGTGCTCGCGATCGGATTGCAGCGGCTCTTGAGCTGGTTTGCCGACTATGGCGAGGTCTGGGCCGAGGGCCTGCTCGGCCCCAACTTCCACTCTACGCTCAACGTGCTCTCCTGGATCGTCTCGATCGCCGCCGGCCTCGGCGTGGTGCTCGGCGGCATCTTCCTGATGCCCGCGATCACCTCGTTGGTGGCGAGCCTCTTCGTCGACGAGGTCGCCGACCATGTCGAGCGTGAACACTATCCGGCGGAACAGCCCGGCGTCGCGCTGCCATTCAACCTTGCCATGACCGAGGGCATCAAGACCGCGCTGCTGACCATCCTGGTCTATCTGATCGCGCTGCCCTTCGTGTTCTTCGCCGGTGCCGGCTTCCTGATTTTCTTCTTCGCCACCGCCTGGCTGTTGGGGCGCGAATATTTCGAGCTCGCAGCGATGCGGTTCCGGCCGCCGGCCGAGGCCAAGGCGATGCGCCGGGACAATGCCGCGACCATATTCACCGCCGGTCTGATCATCGCCGCTTTCGTGTCTATACCGATCGTCAACCTGGCGACGCCGCTGTTCGGCATGGCCTTCATGGTCCACATGCACAAGCGCCTGTCGGGTCCGAGGCCGGAATTGCTCGAGCCGCGGCGGCAGGGAATATCGGTACGTTGATCGGTGGCTGTTTGTTTAAGCATGATCTCCGCGCAAACGCTTCGTGTTTGTCGCGAGGGAAAACCGGTTCCCACTTTTCCGGATCATGCTTTAGGCCACCGACATTCCGCACTTGCGCATCACCATCTTGGCAAAGCCGAACGGCTCCGGCGTAAACGGCCCTGGCGGCGCGCGGGTGATCAGGGCGACGAAGAACAGCGCCGTCATCGCGAGCCAGAAGCACAGCCAGAAGCCATCGATATAAGCGAGCACATTGGCCTCGCGCTGCACCAGCGCCGCCAGCGTTCCCACCGCGCGCGCCTGGGCGAGGCCCACGCCGTGAGCGGCGAATTGATCGGCGAGCTGCTTGAGCATGCGCATGACATTGACATCGCCATTGGCGACGTGTTGCCCGATATAGTTGGAATGGATCTGCTCGCGGACCCGCAGCCAGGTGCCCATCAGCGCCACGCCGATCTCGGCGCCGCCAAGCCGCATGATCTGGATATAGGCGGCGAACGCCGTGGCGCGGCTCGGGTCGGAATTGGACAGCGCCATGATGATGATCGGCAATAGCGTCAGCGACTGCCCGATCGCTTGCAGGAGAACGATGCCGACAAAATCCTCCCGCGCCCAGTCGTGCGTCAATTGCGTGCCCCAGAGGTTGGCGGCCGCAAACGCCGAGAATCCCAGGACGACCACCGTGCGCGGATCGAAATGCCTGAGCAGATAGATCGAGATCGGCACCAGCACGAACATCGGCAGCGCGCCATAGGTCAAGAGCAAAACGCCGCTCTGCTCCGGCCGCATCAGCGCGATCGTGCCGAGAAAGTTCGGCACCAGCGATGAATTGGACAGGCTGGTGAGGGTGTAGAGCAGGATGACGACCAGTGAGAGCCCGACGTTACGCGAGAACAGCACGTTCACGTGCGCCCAAGGTTGCCGCACCATGGCCTCGTTGATCACGAAGACGACGAACAGCGCAGCGCCGCCAAGCAGCAGCGCCATCACCGTGCCGGACTCGAGCCAGTCGAGCCGATTGCCCTGGTCGAGACCGGCATAGATCATCGAGACGGAGCTGCCGAGCAGAAGCATGCCGCCCCAGTCCGCATCGCGAAGCAGGTTCTTGTTGACGGGTTCACTGGGCGTGCCGAGATAGACCATCAGCGCCATCAGCGGCGCGATGACGACGCCCTGCCAATAGACCCACTGCCAGCCGAGATGATCGACATAGAAGCCGACCAGCGAGGTCGAGGTATCGAGCGCGAAGCCGACGCGGATCGAATAGATCGATATCGCCGGAATCCACCAGCGGATCGGCAGATTCCGGAACACGATCATCAGCGTCGCGGGCACGAAAGTGCCGAGCAACAGGCCATGCACGACGCTGAGCCCGATCAGCGTGGGGTAATGGTCGACGAACGGGATGATCAGCGACACCCCGGCATAGACGAGGCTCGGGATGCCCAACACACGGCGCAGGCCGAACACCGTGGCAAGCCAGGCGACTGCCGGCGCGATGAAGATCTGCGAGCCGATTCCTGCGGTCGAAATCCAGGCGCCCTCGTCGAAACCGAGCGAGAAGGCCCCGCGCAGGTCCGGCAGGCCAACCGTGGTCAGCCGGCTGTCGACATTAGCAAGGAACGCGCCGAGCAGCACCGCGGCGACTGCAAACAGCGGCTGCCGCGCAATGCCGCCCTGCGAGACCGGTCCGCGGCCGGCGTCGTCATTTGCCGCCATTCGTCTCCTCATCGCCGGTATTGATCCTTGTGATCACGGACATGCCGGGCAACAGGCGCGAGAGCAGCGGTTGGTTTTCGTCGAACCGGATGCGGACCGGGATACGCTGCACGACTTTGGTGAAATTGCCGGTGGCGTTATCCGGCGGCAATAGCGCGAATTGCGAGCCGCTGGCCGGCGCAATGCGCTCGACGCGACCGCGCAATTTCTCGCGCGAGAAACTGTCGACGGTGATCTCGACGGGTTGGCCCGGCCGCACCCGTGTGAGCTGGGTTTCCTTGTAGTTGGCGATCACATAGACGTTTGGCAGCGGCACGACATTGATCAGGTTGGTGCCGATATTGACGTAGTCGCCCGGCTGCACCTGCCGCTCACCGACGACGCCGTCGAACGGCGCCACGATTTTGGTGTAGCCAAGCTTGAGCTTCGCGGCGGCGAGCTGCGCCTTGGCGGCATCGAGATCGGCGGCGCGCTGCTTCTTGGTGCCCTGCAGCACTTCGAGCTGATGGCGCTGCGCAGCAACCACGGCGCGGCTCGCGCGCACATCGGCTTGCGCCTTTGCATAGGCGGCCGTTGCCTGTTCGAGCCTCTGCCGCGTGCCTGCGTCCGTTTGCGACAGCGATTGCTGGCGCTCCTGCTCCTGGCGCGCCTCGACCTCCAGCGCTGCCGCAGATACTTGCGCGGCTTCGGCCTGCGCGATCGTCGCATATTGCAGTTCGACCTGGTTGTTCAGATTGTCGAGCGCGGCCTGCGCGGCGGCAACGCCGGCTTCAGCCTGCGCGACCTGCGCCTGGTAATCGGCGGGATCGATCTGCACCAGGAGGTCGCCGGCCTTGACGTGCTGGAAATCCTTCACCGCCACCGTCAACACCTCACCGGCGACGCGGCTGCTCAGCCGTGTCAGCTCAGCGCGGACATAGGCATCGTTGGTGGTCTGGATCGTGGCGGCGCCGATCCATTCGTCCCAACGCAGCGTTGCCAGTGCAATGAAGGCGAAGGCGGCGAGCACGGCGAATACGGGAATGGCCAGCCGCCCCAACGTACCAGATGGTGCAGCCGACGGCTTCGGCGGAGGAGCCGTCGGGGCCGGAGCCGGTGCCGGCGCAATCCTGTTCAGCGGTGCCGGGGTGATTCGGTTCTGCTCACTCAAGATACATTCCCCAGGTCATCGTTCTCACGCAACTACCGAGACAGCGGCCGGCCGACGGCAGCCATCATCGCTCAGACCGTCTTTTCCGGCCACCGGCAAAGATCGTTGATCAGGCATACCTCGCAGCGCGGTTTGCGAGCGAGACAGGTGTAGCGGCCGTGCAGGATAAGCCAGTGATGTGCATACAACATGAACTCGGCCGGAATCACTTTCTCCAGCCCGAGCTCGACTTCGAGCGGCGTCTTGCCCGGCGCAAGCCCGGTGCGATTGGCGACACGGAACACGTGGGTATCGACCGCCAGCGTATGTTCGCCATAGGCCATGTTGAGCACAACATTGGCGGTCTTGCGGCCGGCACCGGGCAGCGACTCGATCTCGGCGCGGGTGCGCGGCACCTGGCCGCCGAAATCCGCAATCAGCTTCTCGGATAGCGCGATGACGTTCTTGGCCTTGGTGCGATAGAGGCCGATGGTCCTGATGTAGTCGCGCAGCTTCTCCTCGCCAAGCGCGAGCATTTTCTGCGGCGTGTCGGCGACGGCAAACAGCGCGCGCGTCGCCTTGTTGACGCCGGCATCGGTCGCCTGCGCCGAGAGCACGACGGCAACCAGCAGCGTATACGGGTTGAGATGCTCGAGCTCTCCCTTCGGCTCCGGATTGGCCTTGCGGAACCGCTCGAATGCTTCGCGCACGTCGGCCGGGGTCCAGGGCTTCGGCGCTTTAAGGGATTTCTTTGCCGCGCGAGCGGGCGGCCTGGCCACCGGCTTCTTTGCCGACTTTTTCGGCGACGATCGAACGGTGGGTTTCCTGGCGCGTTGAGCGCGGATGATTTTGGCCATGATCGGCATATACTGGTAGGCCATGAGCGCAAGCAACGACTTTGACCCAACGCTTGAACCAGAGCTGTTCTCGGCGCTGCTGACGCCGCACCGCTCGCTCAACCGCACCGGTTTCATCGTGCTGATGAGCATCGTCAGCGTGGTCAGTTTTGCCGCCGGCGCCGTATTCTGGTGGATCGGCGCCTGGCCGGTGCTCGGTTTCTTCGGTCTCGACGTGCTGGTTATCTATTGGGCCTTCCGCGTCAATTTCCGCACGGCCCAGGCCTGCGAGGAAATCACAGTGACGCCATCGGAATTGCGGGTGCGCCGGGTCAGCCACCGCGGCCATGTCGCGGAATGGGTGCTCAATCCGCTCTGGGTGCAGTTCGAGCAGCAGGTCGACGCCGAGTTCGGCATCGAGCGGCTCTATCTGGTTTCCAGGGGACGCCGCGTCGACATCGGCAGCTTCCTGGGTCCGGACGAAAAAGCCAGCTTTGCCAAAGCCTTAATTGCCGCGCTGAATGCCGCCAAGCGCGGGCCGATCTATAATCCGATCCATTGAGGGTTGTCGGAAAACGGGTGGTTGAACAGCCGCATGCGCCCTAAATCAGCCTCCATGATGACACTCGCCATCCATGACCAGCGTCTGGCCAAGCAGGGCCTCGAGAGCGCTGCGCTGCGCGACTATGATTCGGTACGGCGCGCGATCGCCTTCATCTCGGAGCGCTGGCGCGCGCAGCCGACGATCGAGGCGGTGGCGGATGCCGCCGGCGTGACGCCGGACGAGTTGCACCACCTGTTCCGGCGCTGGGCCGGGCTCACGCCAAAGGCGTTCATGCAGGCGCTCACCCTCGACCATGCCAAGAACCTGTTGCGCGATTCCGCGAGCGTGCTCGATGCCGCGCTCGATTCGGGACTCTCGGGCCCCGGCCGGTTGCACGATCTCTTCGTCACCCACGAAGCGATGTCGCCGGGCGAATGGAAGATTGGCGGCGCAGGCATGACGCTGAGCTACGGCTTCCACCCGTCGCCATTCGGAACCGCGATCGTGATCGCCACCAGCCGCGGTCTGGCCGGTCTCGCCTTCGCCGATCCCGGGGACGAAGCAACCGCATTTGCCGACCTGCGCCGGCGCTGGCCGAACGCAACCTATGTGGAGGATGCCGAAGGCACGGCTCCAATTGCGCAGCGCGTCTTCGACACCAAACTGTGGCGGCCGGACCAGCCGCTGCGCGTGGTCCTGATCGGCACCGATTTCGAGGTGCGGGTGTGGGAGACGCTGCTGAGGATCCCGATGGGGCGCGCGGTGTCCTATTCCGACATCGCCTGCAAGATCAACAGCCCGAAGGCCTCGCGCGCCGTCGGCGCCGCAGTCGGTCGCAACCCTGTGTCGTTCGTGGTGCCCTGCCATCGCGCGCTCGGCAAGAGCGGCGCGCTCACCGGCTATCATTGGGGCATCACCCGCAAGCAGGCGATGCTCGGCTGGGAAGCCGGGCAGTTGGGATTGAATTAGTGAGCGATCCCGGTGGGCAAAGGCGCGTAGCGCCGTGCCCACCATCCGCACTCGGCTCGTGATGGTGGGCACGCTGCGCTTTGCCCACCCTACAATCCTACTTATTCAATCGCTTCCAGAACACCGCCGTGTCGCAGAGCCGGCCGTCGGGAAACAGCGCGTAGTTCGGGATGATCCCGCTCTCGGTCCAGCCGGCGCGCTTGTAGAGACGATAGCCGTTTTCGCCCGGCACGGTATCGAGCACGAGCAACCAGCGGCCGTGTCTGATGGCTTCGACTTCGATCTGCGCCATCAGCGCTGCGCCGATGCCGCGCCCGCGCGCGGAACGGTGGACCAGCATCTTTTTCAGGTCGGCGCGGTGCGGCTGGTTGGGCGGCGTGTCGAGTCCCAACTGGACCGTGCCGACGATCCTGCCATCGAGCTTTGCTGCAAGCAGCACAGTGTCGCCTGACGCGACTGCGCCAGCGACTTTACGAAAGTACGCAAGCCCATCGGCCTGCGAAAACGGCGCCATGAAGCTGACGCTGGCGCCGCCCTCGACGCAATCGACAAGGACCGATGCGAGCTGCTCGAGGGCTGCGTCCGGTACGGGCGCGTCGAGAACGGATATCTCGACGCTGCCGCTCACGCCGCCAGGTCGAGTTTCGAGGCGACGGTGGAATCGGCGTTGAGGCGGTAGATGATAGGTGCGCCGGTCGCCAGCTCGCGCTTCAGGATCTGCTCGGGCGACAGTTTCTCCAGCACCATGATCAGCGCGCGCAGCGAATTGCCGTGGGCGGCGACCAGCGTTCGTTCGCCGCGCAGCACGCAGGGCAGGATCTCCTGCACGTAATACGGCAGCGTGCGCGCCAGCGTATCCTTCAGGCTTTCACCGCCGGGCGGCGAGACGTCGTAGGAGCGGCGCCAGATCAGGACCTGCTCCTCGCCCCACTTCTTGCGGGCGTCGTCCTTGTTGAGACCGGAGAGATCGCCGTAGTCGCGTTCATTGAGCGCGAGGTTCTTGAGCGTCTTCAATCCGGTCTGGCCGATTTCGGCGAGCGCCAGATCGAGCGTATGCTGCGCGCGCTTCAGCACCGACGTAAAGGCGATGTCGAACGACAGTCCTTGCGCCTTCAACTTGCGGCCGGCCTCTTTCGCTTCGGCAATGCCCTGCTCGGTGAGATCGGGGTCTTTCCAACCGGTGAAGAGATTCTTCAGATTCCATTCACTCTGGCCATGGCGCACCAGCACGAGAAGACGATCGCTCATTCCAAATTCCGTTCTTGTTTGAGCATGATCATTTCGGAAAACCGGTTCCCGCTTTTCCGGATCATGCGTTAGACGTCGGAGAGTCCCAGCACATCCATCATGGAGTATAGCCCGGGCTCCTTGCCATGTGCCCATAGCGCCGCCTTGATCGCGCCATGCGCAAAGATCATGCGGTCCTCGGCAAGATGCGACAGCGTGATGCGCTCATGCGGTCCGGCGAAGATCACGCTGTGGTCGCCGGGCACCGTGCCGCCGCGCAGCGAGGCAAAGCCGATATCGCCGGCACGGCGCGCACCAGTGTGGCCATCGCGGCCACGGGCCGAGTGCCTGTCGAGCGCAATGCCACGGCCAGCCGCGGCAGCCTCGCCAAGCAGGAGCGCGGTGCCGGAGGGTGCGTCGACCTTGGCCTTGTGGTGCATCTCGACGATCTCGATGTCGAAGGCATTGTCGAGCGATTTCGCGACCTGCTGAACGAGGGCCGCCAAGAGATTGACGCCGAGGCTCATATTGCCGGACTTCACCACCACGGCGCGATTGGTGACGCTTCGGATCACCGCGTCATCGGACGCCGACAGTCCGGTGGTGCCGATGACATGGACGAGGCCACGCTCGACTGCGATCGCGACATTGGCGATCGTCGCCGCCGGCACGGTGAAATCCAGGATGCCGTCGGCATTGGCCGAGAGCGACCAAAGATCAGCCGACAATTTGACGCCGTTGGCCGGCAGGCCCGCGAGCACGCCGGCGTCCTCCCCGAGAAGCTCGGAGCCGGGCGCTTCCAGCGCACCGGTCAGAACCGCGCCCGGGGTCTCCGAGATGGCGCGCGTCAAGGCGCGGCCCATCCGGCCGCCGGCCCCCGCAACGATCAAGCGCATATCGGCCATGGCTTATCCCTCTCCACGCCTATAGCGGGCGCAGCCCATTCCGGCAACCGAGTCTCTTGCGAGACGTTCCCATAGGCAAGCAAAAGCTGGAAACGAGGCGGGTAGAAGGATGGTCCAACCTAGCCCCGCCGGCGGGATCGCCCAGGCCGCCATCCCGCGTGCCCGCGTGGCTATAGGGCTAGTTCCAACTGCTTTTCCAAGACGAGCTGGCCGTCGCGTTCGACAGTATAGGTCGCCTTGTAGGTGCCGTGGTCCCAGCCGTTCGGCGGGCGCTTTTTGCCCGCAAACAACATGTACTGCGCCTTGTTGCTCTGAAGCGGCGCGGTTCGATTTTCGGCAAGAACTTGTCCCTGCGGGTCCTTGATCACCAGCTCCTGGGTGTCTCCCGCTTTCAGCCCAATGGCACGGATGAAGGCAACAAGCGCGGGGGAATTGGCGGATACGGATTGCCCCTCCGCACTTGCCTCCTCAATGAGTTCCATGGTCGGCGGACCGCTCATGAAGCCGGCGTTCAGGACCGCTCGTTCCTGATACGCAAGCCGGGCGCGGAGCGCAGGCTGCCAAAGAGATTCGCCGCCACCGCATGAGCCGGGAACGGCACCATAGGCGAAGGGATCTACGATGGCTCCTTTGTACCTGACGGTGAAATGCAAATGAGGATATTCGGTCAGACCGGACAGACCGATGCGGCCGAGCCGCTGCCCGCGGGCGAAGTCGTCGCCGGGCTTCACCGCCAGGCTGCCATTGGCCATATGGCAGTATTGGGTTTCCCAACCGCCGGGATGTTCGATGAGGACGCCGTTGCCGCACTCAACATCGCGCACGGCCTCGCGCGCCGTCTTGCCGAACGCGCCATCGGGCGCGCCGTCGCGCATGCGAAGAACGCGGCCGCTTGCGGAAGCGAGCACGTCCACGCCGGATTTTTGCGCCGCGAGTGAGGGAATACGAAAGTCCGTCCCGTTATGTGCGTCGTAGGTGAGCGAGCCGCATTTATAATCGCGGCTCGACTGCGAAGGGTCGTCATCAACATAGTTCTGGATGTAGCAGGTCTGGCCAATCTCGCAGCCGACGGGCATTGCGAGCTCGATGTTCTCCGCCCGCGCGGAGCCGGCAAAGCCGACTGCCGCCGCAATCGCTGCGACGGACCGCATGAATCCGTGGGAGATGATGAACGGCCTCGGTATCATCTGGCGGAAGCCTATCAGCTATCCAGCGGAGGAACTTTCCCGACCAACATTCGGACAAAGCGTGGCTCGCCATCCTCTCGCGCAGAATGCTCGCTCAGGATTGCGGCGCCTCGTAGCCTTCGATGATGATGAGATCGGCGATCGAATGCGGCTGCCGAACCTTGATGTTGGCCTGATATTCCGGCGAGCGATAGCAGGCTAGCGCTGTTTCGTAGTCGGGAAACTCGATCACGACGTTGCGGGAACGGCTCTGGCCTTCGACCGCAGTGAACTTGCCGCCGCGCACGACAAACTTGCCACCGAATTTCTGGAAGATGGCCGGGTTGGCCGCTATGTAGGGCTTGTATCCCTCCTCGTTGTGAACGTCGACGCGTCCGATCCAGTATCCCTTGGCCATCCCTTTTTCTCCCTTGTCGTTAGCCTAGCACCTGCGCAATCTCAGCCTGAATGATATCTGCGGCGGCTTTGGGGTCACTGGCCTCCAGGATCGGCCGCCCCACCACCAGATAGTCGGCGCCGGCGGCGATTGCACGTGACGGCGTCATGATGCGCTTCTGATCGCCGCTCGCGGAACCGGCCGGGCGGATGCCGGGCGTCACCAGCTTCATCTGGTGTCCGACGATCTTGCGCAACGAGGCCGCCTCCTCCGGCGAACTCACGAGCCCGTCGACGCCGAGCACCTGCGCCTGCTGCGCGCGCGCCTCGACGAGATCGGCAACGTTGAAGCGATAGCCTGCGGCGTGGAGATCATTGTCGTCATAGGACGTCAGCACCGTGACCGCGAGAATCCTGAGGTTCGATCCCGCGCGCGCCTCCACGGCCGCCTTCATGGTCTGCGGATAAGCGTGCACGGTGAGGAAAGTGGCGCCAAGTGTCGCGATGCTCTCGACGCCGCGCGCGACGGTGTTGCCGATGTCATGCAGCTTGAGATCGATGAAGACCTTCTTGCCGGCAGTTGCGAGCGCGCGCGCCAGCGGCAGGCCGCCGGCATAAGCGAGCTGATAGCCGATCTTGTAGAAGTTCACGCTGTCGCCGAGTTTGTCGATCATCGCTTCCGCCGCAGTGACACTGGGCAAATCGAGCGCTACGATCAGGCGGTCCTTCGGCGCGATATCGGCTGGCTGCATGTCACCTCACATCATGCGTTGGGAAAGGTCGATCAATTGCCGCGCCATGGCCTGCATCGCCTCGATATCGGCGGGATGCCTCAGGTGATCCATATCGTCATAGGCATGTTCGGCAAATGACAGCGCGAGCTGGTTCGGGATCACGGTGGCCTGGCAGGCGGACAGGATGAGGCGCAGCGCCGCCAATGCGCGGCTGCCGCCGAGCCGGCCGCCGGAAGCGGCAGCGATGGCGAAGACACGATCGCGAAACACCTGGCCGCGAACCTCATGGGGATCCTGCACGCGGCTCACCCAATCGATGGTGTTCTTGACCAGCGGCGGCACCGAGGAATTATATTCCGGCGTCACGATCAGCACGCCATGATGGGCGCCGATCATGCGCTTGAGATTGATCGCGTTTTTCGGCACGCCGGATTTCGCCTGCAAGTCACCGTCATAGATCGGCAGCGGAAAATCGGCCAGCGAGATGCGGCTGACCTCGGCGCCCGCCTGCGCGAGCTCATGCGCCGCAACGGCCGCAAGCTTCGCGTTGAGCGAACCTGATCGCAGCGACCCCGGGATCACAAGTATTTTCAGCGCAGACATTATTTTTGAATCGCGTTCAGCAGACCCGCCGCGCGATGCGCAGCGAGCATTTTCGCAGAAAATGCTCTTAGCCAATAAATTGCGCGTATTCTATGCGCAAAACCGGCGTCCACTTTTGCGGAATACGCGCCTACCGCCCTTTGCGATACACCCAGACCCGGGCGGGCGGAAGGTTCATCCAGATCCGCTCGGAAGCTTCTGTGGACACGCCCGGCAGCGATTTCGGGATCGGCGGGACGACCGAATAGGTGAACTGGACGAAGGGAGCGCCCGGCGCCAGCGCCACGAAGGCATCGCGGATCAGCCTTAGGCGGGTGATCATCGGTTTGGTGACCAGAGGCAGGCCAGAAACCATCGCCGCGGCCGGTGCGGGCAACACATCCCAGAGCGAGTCCCGAAGCTTGTAGGCGTCGCCCTGCACCACTTTGGCCTGCGGATAGCGCTCGCGCAGCAGCGCGCAGAAGCTGGGATTGTATTCGACCAGTACGAGACGCTTCTGATCGACGCCATGTTCGATCAGCGCGTTGGTGATCGCACCGGTCCCGGGACCAAGTTCGACGACGGGACCTTCCGATCTGACATCGACATATTGCGCCATCGTGCGCGCCAGCAGCCGGCTCGACGGCATCACTGCGCCAACATGCAGCGGTTTTTCGATCCATGACCGGAGGAAGCGGACCTCGTCGTCGAGACGGGGCTTCTTCAACGGACGCACGGACGATTGCAGGGGCATGTCGCTACCAGGCGGGACCGCGCGAGCGGCTGTCAGAAAACAGTCATAAAGAGGTATAGGTCGAAACCGTTATGGTCAAGCAGATCGCCCACGCATCTGATCCGCCAAACTGTGACGGGGTTTGGCGATAACGCCATGCACCAATTTGGATTTCAGCGCCATGGCGCGCGCTGCCAGGACCACTTCTGCCAGCACGCTAGGTACCCGTCCGAGTGCCGAAGAAGTCCTTGACCTTGGAGAAGAAGCCTACCGCCTCCGGTTGCGTCGCGCCGGAGGAGAGCTTTTCGAACTCCGTCAGCAATTCCTGTTGCTTCTTGGTCAGATTCTGGGGCGTTTCGACCACGACCTGGACATACATGTCGCCGGTTTGACGCGACCGCAGGACCGGCATGCCTTTTGATGCAATGCGGAATCGGCGGCCGGATTGCGTTCCGGCCGGTACCTTCACCTTGGTCTTGCCCTTGTCGATGGTCGGCACATCGAACTCGCCACCCAGGGCCGCGGTGACCATCGAGATCGGCACGCGGCAGTGCAGGTCGGCGCCATCGCGCTGGAAGAACGGGTGCTGGGTCAGCGACAGGAAGATATAGAGGTCGCCGGACGGGCCGCCGCGGACGCCGGCCTCGCCCTCGCCCGCGAGGCGAATGCGGGTGCCATCCTCGACGCCCTGGGGAATATTGACCGACAGCGTCCGCTCGCGCGTGACCCGACCGGAGCCGGAGCAAGACGGACAGGCGTCCTCGATCATCTGGCCGCGACCCTGGCAGCCGGGGCAGGTGCGCTCCAGCGTGAAGAAGCCCTGGGCCTGGCGGATGCGGCCGGCGCCGCCGCACATCGAGCAGGTCTTCGGCTTGGTGCCGGCCTTGGCGCCGGTGCCGGAGCAGGATTCGCAGGTGACGGAGACGGGAATTTCGATCTGCGCGGTCTTGCCGAGATACGCCTCCTCGAGCGTGATCTCCATGTTGTAGCGCAGATCGGCGCCGCGCTCGCGGCCGCCGCTGCGACGCTGCCCGGCCATGCCGAACAGGTCTTCGAAAATATCGGAGAAGGAAGAGGCAAAACCAGCGCCGAAGCCCGGACCGCCACCGCCCATGCCCTGCTCGAACGCGGCATGGCCGTAGCGGTCATAAGCGGCGCGCTTGTCGTTGTCCTTCAGGACCTCGTAGGCTTCGTTGATTTCCTTGAATCTGACCTCGCTCGTGGCATCGCCGGGATTACGGTCCGGATGCCATTTCATCGCGAGCTTGCGGAAAGCCGATTTCAGCTTGGTTTCGTCCGCGTTCCGCTCGACCTCGAGGGTCTCGTAATAGCAGCGCTTGGTAGACATCAGTCAAACCCGCCCGAATTCATCCTCATGCCGGACCATGCGTTCGGCAAGATGCAGTGTTCGGCTTAACGAAAAATGACCCCCATCCATGGAGACGCTTGGCGCGCTCTTGGCATGGGGGTCATCATCCTACGCCCGTGTCTTAAGCAGACTTTTTGTTCTTGTCGTCGTCGACCTCGGTGAACTCCGCGTCGACGACATCATCCTTCGCAGCGTCCTTGGCGGCATCGCTTTCGGCCTGCTGCTTGTACATGGCTTCGCCGAGCTTCATCGAAGCCTGCGCCAGCGCGTTGGTCTTGGCCTTGATCGCTTCGGCATCATTGCCCTTCAGCGCTTCCTTCAGGTCGCTGACGGCGTCCTCGATGGCACGGCGCTCGGTCTCGGCGACCTTCGAGCCATGCTCGGCCAGCGCCTTCTCGGTGGAATGCACCAGCGCGTCCGCATGGTTCTTGGCGTCGACGGCCTCACGCCGCTTCTTGTCCTCGGCCGCGTTGGCCTCGGCGTCCTTGACCATCTTCTCGATGTCGGTTTCGGAGAGGCCGCCGGATGCCTGGATCCGGATCTGCTGCTCCTTGCCGGTCGCCTTGTCCTTGGCCGAGACGTTGACGATGCCGTTGGCGTCGATGTCGAAGGTCACCTCGATCTGCGGCATGCCGCGCGGGGCCGGCGGAATGCCCATCAGGTCGAACTGGCCGAGCATCTTGTTGTCGGCCGCCATTTCACGCTCACCCTGGAAGACGCGGATGGTGACCGCGTTCTGGTTATCCTCAGCGGTCGAGAACACCTGGCTCTTCTTGGTCGGGATCGTGGTGTTGCGGTCGATGATGCGGGTGAACACGCCACCCAGCGTCTCGATGCCGAGCGACAGCGGGGTCACGTCGAGCAGCAGGACGTCCTTGACGTCGCCCTGCAGCACGCCGGCCTGGATCGCAGCACCGATGGCGACGACTTCGTCCGGGTTGACGCCCTTGTGCGGCTCCTTGCCGAACAATTGTTTCACCACTTCCTGAACCTTCGGCATGCGAGTCATGCCTCCGACCAGCACCACCTCGCCAACTTCAGCGGCGGTGAGGCCGGCATCCTTCAGCGCCTTGCGGCAGGGCTCGATGGTCTTCTGGATGAGTTCGTCAACCAGCGCCTCGAACTTGGCGCGGGTCAGCTTCATCGTCAGATGCTTCGGCCCGGTCTGGTCGGCCGTAATGAAGGGCAGGTTGATCTCGGTCTGCGTCGTCGACGACAATTCGATCTTGGCCTTCTCAGCGGCTTCCTTCAGGCGCTGCAAGGCAAGCTTGTCGTTGCGCAGGTTGATGCCCTGCTCCTTCTGGAATTCGTCGGCGAGATAGCTGACGAGCCGCATGTCGAAGTCTTCGCCGCCGAGGAAGGTGTCGCCGTTGGTCGACTTCACCTCGAACACGCCGTCACCGATTTCCAGGATCGAGATATCGAAGGTGCCGCCGCCGAGGTCGTACACGGCGATGGTGCCGGACTTGGTCTTGTCGAGACCGTAAGCGAGCGCGGCCGCGGTCGGCTCGTTGATGATGCGCAGCACTTCAAGACCCGCGATCTTGCCGGCGTCCTTGGTGGCCTGGCGTTGCGCGTCGTTGAAGTAGGCGGGAACCGTGATGACGGCCTGATCGACCTTCTGGCCGAGATGCGCTTCCGCGGTCTCCTTCATCTTCTGCAGGATGAAGGCGGAGACCTGGGAGGGCGAATAGGTCTTGCCGTCGGCCTCGACCCAGGCGTCGCCGTTCGATGCCTTGACGATCTTGTAGGGGACAAGCTTCTTGTCCTTCTCGACCATCGGGTCGTCATAGCGGCGGCCGATGAGGCGCTTCACCGCAAAGAATGTCCGTTCAGGATTGGTCACCGCCTGGCGCTTGGCCGGCTGACCGACGAGGCGCTCGCCATCATCGGTGAGGGCGACGATCGACGGCGTCGTCCGCATGCCCTCGGAATTCTCGATGACCTTCGCGTTCTTGCCATCCATTACAGCAACGCACGAATTCGTGGTGCCGAGGTCGATCCCTATGACCTTTCCCATGGTTCTGATTTCCTTCTCTTCTCTAAGGCAGGTTGGCTGGGCCCTGGCGGCGCACCGAACCGAACCCCCACACGTTCAAATGCTCGCGATATTGCGACGATGAGGCTCATATAGGAGGGGGGGTAAGGCCTGCAAGGACTGGACGCAACCTTGAGACCTGAAAAGACTGACGTTTGAAAGATTGTGTCAGCCCGGGCCGGGATCGGCTTGGGCCCGGCTTGGTCCTTGGGCCGACATTAACGAATGCGCAAGAAAGCTGCGACATTGCACCCTGCGCCATCAGGCGGCATGAAGCCGCCCGCCCCTGTCGTCGGGCCATCAAAACCGCTAAAAGCGGGCCAACTGAACGAGGCCCGACAGCTTGCGGCCCGCGCCGGCCGCCCATCGAACGGCTTCAATGCCAAACCCGGTAGATCCTTGACATGAACCCCATTCGCCTCCTCGCCGCGGTCGCCCTGTTCATTGCCGCCGCATTTCCCGCCTTTGCCGCGGACGTGGTCTTTCCGCCGGGCGCCCGGGTCGGGATGAAGCCGCTGGTGGGGCTCAATCGCGCGAAAACCTTCACCGGCTTCGAGACCGAGGACCAGGGTGTCAAGGTGCTGGTGACCGACCTGCCGGCGGAGGCCTATGGCGAGGTCGCCAATGCCTTCAAGGCGAACCCGGGCGGCGCCGGCGGGATCAAGCCGGAGAGCATCGAGACAGCGGCCGGCCTTGCCTATTACACGGTCGAGAATGCCAAGGATGGCGCCGGCGGCGTGCGGCGCTATTCGATGATCCTGCCCGGCCCGACCTTCTCCGGCTACATCGCCATGCAGGTCCCGGAGAATGCCGCCAGGATCTATACCGACGACGCCGTCCGCCAGATGTTTTCGACCGCAGCGATCCGGGATCAGGTTCCGGTCGACGAGCAGCTCGGGCTGATGCCGTTCAAGATAACCGAACTGGCGAACTTCAAGAACGTCCGCACGCTGGCGCCCGGCGCCGCGCTGATCGTCGCCGATGGCGACGAGAAGAGCGGGTTCGAGGTGGCGCCCTTCATGATCATCGGCATCATCGGCTCGACCGCGGCCTCTCCCGATGATCGCGGCCGTTTTGCCCAGCAAATCGCGACCACGATCCCCGGCGTGCGCGACGGACGGATCACGATGTCGGAGCCGATCCGCATCGATGGCCAGCCCGGCTACGAGACACGGATCGATGCGGTCAGCGGCAAGGACAACACGCCCGTTACCATCGTGCAGTGGCTGCGGTTCGGTGCACAGACCTCGCTGCGCATCATCGGCTCCTCGCCGCGCGATCAATGGTCGACCGCGTTCCCGCGCTTCCGCAGCGTGCGCGACGGAATTCAGCCGCGATAACATCGATCTCTGCCGGCCTCTGTCGAGGCCGGCATCAACCGCGTTGCATCAGCCGATGCGTTGAGCAGATTCAGTTTTGCTGTGCGGCCGAAGCCGGCGCGGTCTTTGCGCCGCCCTTGGAGACACCGACGAGCGCCGGACGCAGCACGCGATCGCCGATCGTGTAGCCGGCCTGTACCACCTGCACCACCGTGCCTGAGGGCACGGAGGGATCGGGAACCTCGTACATCGCCTGCTGGAAGTTCGGATCGAACTTCTCGCCGGTGGGATCGAATTTCTTGACGCCGTTCTTCTCCAGCGTGGCGTGCAGCGAACGCTCGGTCAATTCGACGCCCTCGATCAGGGCCTTCAGCCCAGGGTCGGCGGCCGCCTTGGCCTCCGCCGGGACAGCATCGAGGGCACGCTGCAGATTGTCGGCGATGTCGAGGATGTCGCGGGCAAAGCCGGTGATGCCGTAGGCGCGCGCGTCCGCGATCTCGCGGCTGGTGCGCTTGCGCAGGTTTTCCATCTCGGCCAGCGTGCGCAGCGTCCGATCGCGCGCTTCGTTCAGCTCCTTGGTCAGGGCCTCCGCCGATCCCTGCTCGGGATCGTCGGGCATGACGTAGGGCTTCGAGACCACGGGCTCGCCGGTCTGCGCCGGGTTCTCGGCGTTGTCGTTCGGCCGGTTCGGATCGGTCATGGCTTGCCTTTTCGAAAAATCGCGTCTGGTCAACATGTAAGGGATTGGCTGGCCGGGATATCGTGCTTTGGGCAACGAAAATCAAGCGCAACCAGCCCGGTTTCGAGGATTCGAGCATGATCCGGAAAAGTGGAAACCGGTTTTCCCTCGCGACAAACGCGAAGCGTTTGCGCGGAGATCATGCTCAAACAAAGAGATGAGATCATGATCTAACCGCCCAGGATCCTACTGACGAGGCGCGCGGCATAGTCCACGGTCGGGATCACCCGCGCATAATTCAACCGGGTCGGCCCGATCACGCCGAGCACGCCCACGATACGGCCCGCGCCGTCGCTATAGGGCGCAACGATGGTCGAGGACCCCGACAGCGAGAACAATTTATTCTCCGACCCGATGAAGATCCGCACGCCATCGGCGCTTTCCGCGCGCCCCAGAAGGTCGATCACGCCGCGCTTGGTCTCGAGATCGTCGAACAGCGACTTGATGCGCTCGAGATCCTCGAGCGCATGCAAATCCTCCAAGAGATTGGCGTGCCCACGCACGATGAGATGCCGGTCTTCATTGTCGCCACCGGACCAGCTTGCGAGCCCTGCCGAGATCACCTTCTGCGTCAATTGATCGAGGTCCGCACGACTTTGTGCCAGCGCGGTCTCGAGCTCAAGCCGCGCTTCGGCGAGCGTACGCCCGAGGATGCGCGCATTGAGGAAGTTGGTGGCCTCGATCAGCGCCGAGGATGGAACACCCGGCGGCAAGCCCAGCACCCGGTTCTCGACTTGCCCGTCCTCGCCGACCAACACCACCAGCGCACGTTCCGGCTCGAGCCGCACGAACTCGATATGCTTCAGCCGCGCGTTGGACTTCGGCGTCAGCACCACGGCGGCGGCGCGGGTGAGGCCGGATAGCCGGATCAGAGCCTCGTCGAGCGCTGCCTCCACCGACTGCGCGCGGCCGACGGTAGCCAATTGGCTTTGGATCGATTGCCGTTCCGCCTCGGTGAGGTGGCCGACCTGCATCAGCGCATCGACGAAAAAGCGCAGGCCCAATTCGGTCGGCAGCCGGCCGGCGGAGGTATGCGGCGCGTAGATCAGGCCGAGCTGCTCGAGATCGGACATCACATTGCGCACCGAGGCCGGCGACAGCGGGAGCGCGATCAGGCGCGAGATGTTGCGCGAGCCGACCGGCTCGCCGGTCGCCAGATAACTTTCGACGATTTGACGGAAAATGTCGCGCGAACGCTCGTTGAGCTGGGCAAGCCCGGCGTGCGGCGTGATCAAACCGACCGGTTCGTGTTGAGCCACAATAACTCCAACTCCCTCACAACTGCCTCTAATTTGACCATCCACACGCCCGCTGACAAGCGTGCATTACCGCCCGGGAGCCGGCCAAAAAGCTTGCCGCTACGCCTGCCCGCTCCTACAAGCACCGCCAGCCATATCGCTCGAATTCCCGGAGGATTCCCATGCGGCCAAGCCGCCGTGCACCCGACGAACTGCGCCCCGTCTCACTGGAACGCGGCGTGGTCAAATATGCCGAGGGTTCCTGCATGGTGAAATTCGGCGACACCCATGTGCTGGTCACTGCGACCCTGGAAGACCGTCTGCCCCCGTGGCTGAAGGGCCAGGGCCGCGGCTGGGTGACCGCCGAATACGGCATGCTGCCCCGTGCGACGCTGGAACGTACCCGTCGCGAGGCCTCCGCCGGCAAGCAGGGCGGCCGCACCATCGAGATCCAGCGCCTGATCGGCCGCTCGCTCCGCGCCACGGTCGACCTGGAAGCGCTGGGCGAACGCCAGATCACTGTTGATTGCGACGTGTTGCAGGCCGACGGCGGCACGCGCACCGCCTCGATCACCGGCGCCTGGGTCGCGCTCGCCGACTGCATCAACTGGATGAAGGCCCGCAACATGCTGAAAACCAACGTGTTGCGCGACAACGTCGCGGCCATCTCCTGCGGCATCTATAACGGCACGCCGGTGCTCGACCTCGACTATGCCGAGGATTCGGAAGCCGAGACGGACGCCAATTTCGTGATGACCGGCGACGGCCGCATCATCGAGGTGCAGGGCACCGCGGAAAAGACGCCGTTCTCGCAGGACGAGTTCCTGGCGCTAATGGGGCTGGCGCGCAAGGGTGTGGCGCGGCTGGTCGACTTGCAGAAAATGGCGGTGTCGTAGTCAATAGGCCATGCACCGCCGAATCACTGGAAAGCTCGTGATCGCGACCCACAATCCCGGCAAGCTTGCCGAGATGCGCGAATTGCTGGCGCCGCAGGGCGTGGAGGCGATCTCGGCGGGCGATCTCGGACTTGGCGAGCCCGAGGAGACCGGCGACAGTTTTCGCGCCAATGCCGCGATCAAGGCGATCGCCGCAGCCAAGGCCGCCGATCTTCCGGCATTTGCCGATGATTCCGGGCTGGCGGTCGATGCGCTGGACGGTGCCCCCGGCATCTATTCGGCGCGCTGGGCCGGCGAAAACAAGGATTTTGCCGCCGCGATGACGCGGATCGAACGCCTGTTGCAGGAACGCGACGCGACCGCGCCCCACCGCCGCAGCGCGCATTTCGTCTCCGCGCTCTGCGTCGCCTGGCCGGACGGACATCTCGAAGAGGTCGAGGCGCGCGCCGATGGAACCTTGGTGTGGCCGCCGCGCGGCACCGCCGGCTTCGGCTATGATCCCATGTTCCTGCCGGATGGCCATACCCGCACCTTCGGCGAGATGACGAGCGTCGAGAAGCACGGGCTGCCACCGCTCGGGCTCGGCCTGTCGCACCGGGCCCGCGCCTTCGTCAAGTTGGCGGAGATATGCCTTGACTGACCGGGACCAGGCAGCCTTCGGCGTCTACGTGCACTGGCCGTTCTGCCTGTCGAAATGCCCGTATTGTGATTTCAACAGCCATGTCAGGCATGCGCCGATCGACGAGGCGCGGTTTGCTCGCGCCTTTGCGCGCGAGATCGAGACGACCGCGGCGCGCGTCCCCGGCCGTGAAGTGTCCTCGATCTTCCTCGGCGGTGGGACGCCGTCATTGATGCAGCCGCAGACGGTCGGCGCGATCCTGGATGCGATCGGCAAATATTGGCGCGTCGCGTCCGATGTCGAGGTGACGCTGGAAGCCAACCCGACGAGCGTCGAAGCGACGAGGTTTCGCGGCTATCGCAGCGCCGGCGTCAACCGCGTGTCGCTCGGCGTGCAGGCGCTCGACGACGCTTCGCTGAAGGCGCTGGGGCGGCTGCACACCGCGCGCGAAGCGCTCGATGCGGTCGCCGTCGCGCGCCAGTCTTTCGATCGCTATTCCTTCGACCTGATCTACGCCCGGCCCGATCAGACCCCTGCGATGTGGGCCGACGAGCTGAGGCATGCGATCGCGGAAGCTGCCGAGCATCTCTCGCTCTATCAGCTCACGATCGAGGAAGGCACGCCATTCTTCGGCCTGCATGCCGCGGGCAAATTGCAGACGCCGGACGAGGCCGTCGCACGCGCGCTTTACGACGTGACGCAAGAAGTCTGTGTGCAAGCAGGCCTGCCGGCCTACGAGATTTCCAATCACGCCCGCCCCGGCGCGGAGTGCCGGCACAACCTCGTCTATTGGCGTGGCGACGAATATGCCGGGATCGGCCCGGGCGCGCATGGCCGCCTCGACATCAACGGCCGCCGTCACGCCACCGCAACGGAGAAGCGGCCGGAAGCCTGGGTGATGCGGGTCGAAACCAATGGCAGCGGCGTCGTCACCGACGAGGTGCTCAATAGCGAAGAGCGCGCCGACGAATTCCTGCTGATGGGGCTCCGTCTCGCCGAAGGCATCGACCCCGAGCGCTATGCGTCGCTTTCCGGCCGCGTACTCGACCCGCGCCGCATCGCGCTGCTGCGCGAAGAGGGCGCTATCATCGTCGACACCGACGGACGGCTGCGCGTGACCAAGTCAGGTTTCCCGGTGCTGGATGCCGTGGTGGCGGATTTAGCCGCATAGTGACGTGCAGTTCGTAGCCCGGATGGAGCGCAGCGCAATCCGGGGTGTCTGCATTAGAGCGTTTTCCGAGCGAAGTGGACACCGGTTCGCGTGAAGAAAACGCGTCAAAATAAGAATCTAGAGCTTCGGTTCTGATTCAATCAGAACCAAAAATGCTCTAGCTCGCGACAGAATCCCGGGTTGCGCTGCGCTTCACCCGGGCTACGGCAGCTTCTTCACGCCCCAAAGCTCTTCGGTGACCCCGCGACCGCTTGCGTGCCGCCGCTGGCGACTTTCATCACCGCAAGTCCGCGCTCGTTGGTGCCGTCGGCGCGGAAACGGAACAGGCCGTCAATACCGGCAAAGCCGGAGGGATTGGTCAGCGTTTCCTGCTGGAAGCGCTGAGCGCCTTGCGTTCGCGCCAGTGCGGCCACCAGCGCAACGGCATCATAGGCGAGCGTCGCGGTGCGCACGGGTTCGGAGCCGTATTTGCTGCGGTAACGACCGGCGAAGGCGCGGAAGCCGGACGGATCCGGCGCGGCAAACAGGCCGCCTTGCAGCGCCTGGCTTGCGAACACGCGCGGATTGTCCCACAGGCCTGTCCCCAAGAGCTGGATGTTGCGCAGATTGGCGCCGGCTGCGGTCAGCGCGTCTGCCGTCGCCACCACCGAATCACCGTCATCGGCGAGCAACAGCGCGTCGGCCTGCGCGAGCGACTGCGCCACTGTACGTGCCGGCGTGGCGCGATCGGCGCCGTATTTTTCGAATGCGACGACGCGGCCCTTGCGACCGGCCACCTGCTTGAACGCCGCCTCGACCACATTGCCATAGGCATTGTCGGGCACCAGCGCGGCAAAGGAGCGCTTTCCGATACTCGCGGAATATTCGACGATCCGGTTGATGTCGGACTCCGGCAGGAAACTCAGGAGATAGACGCCGCGTCCCGCCACGCTCGAATCCGTCGAGAACGCGATTACTGAGATACCGCGCCCGCGCGCCACCTGGGCGACGGCCGGCACCGACTGGGCGAACAGCGGGCCCAGGATGATCTCCGCGCCCTCGCCGATCGCCTGCTGCGCGCCCTGGGAGGCGCCTTGCGGACTGCCGCCGTCGTCCTTGATCAGGAGCTGGATATTCGGGTTCTGGAATTCCGCCAGCGCCAATTCGGCGGCGTTCTTCATCGACTGCCCGGCGAGGCCGGCATTGCCGGCCGCCGAGAGCGGCAGGATCAGCCCCACTTTGACCTGCCCGTTGCCGATCGCCTGCGGCTGCTGTTGCGGGCCGGCGGGCGCTTCCGGCTGCGACGGGCTCGACGGACTGGTAAACTGGCTAAGGGTCTGCTGCACCCCCGAGCAGGCGGCCAGCAAGGGAGCACCCAGCATCAGGCCAAGTGCTGTCCGGCGGGTCGCGGCGGAACCTTGCAGACCCGAGGATTTTGGTTTGCGACTATGCGGGCCCACCATCTCGTCTCTTCTCTTGACCAGCCGTGCTCGGGCCGGGATTCCAACTGCCGAACAAATGGGGGATGGAATCAGGCATATTGTCGGCGAATAGTTAACCAAAACAACGGGATTATCCCCATGGCGAATTGCCGGCTGTCGACCGTGAACCCCTCACCAAATGCGCAGCACAGCCGCCCTCACTCTGCAAGACGCAAGCACGTTATGGCGCCGGCGCTCCCCCACTCTTCGTTCGAGCACGATCTTTGGGAAAACCGGTGTCCACTTTTCCGGATCATGCTCTAGATTGGCATTATGCGCGCAAAAGCCAGCTCAAGATACGGTGCTGACGCCGGGATGGACGTCCCCAACAGGACATTTTCCATCGGCGGTCATGTGCTGACTGCGCCAAAGCCGGTTCCCGGCCTCCATCTGGTCGCAACACCAATCGGAAATCTCGCCGATATCACCCTGCGCGCGCTGGGGACGCTCGCCGGCGTCGACCTGATCGCCTGCGAGGACACCCGCATCACCCGCCGTTTGACCGAGCGTTACACGATTACGGCCGAGCTGACCCCCTACCATGAGCACAATGCGGCCCAGGCCCGGCCAAGAATCCTGCAGAGGCTGGCCGAGGGCGCCGCGATCGCGCTGGTCTCCGACGCCGGCACGCCGCTGATTTCCGATCCCGGCTTCAAACTGGTGCGCGAGGCCTGCGCCGCCGGGCATCACGTGATCGCGGTGCCCGGGGCGTCATCGGTGCTGACGGCGCTCTCGGTCGCGGCGCTGCCGACCGACCGCTTTTTCTTCGAGGGTTTTTTGCCTACGAAGGAACAGGCCCGGCGCACGCGCCTCGTAGAGCTCGCCAGGATCGATGCAACGCTGGTGCTGTTCGAATCCGGCAGCCGCGTGCAGGAGACGCTGGCCGACCTCGCCGCGATCATGGGCGGACGCGATGCCGCGATCTGCCGCGAGCTGACGAAACTGCACGAAGAGATCAGGCGCGCCCCGATCGCCGAACTGGCAGCAGGAAAAGACGACCTGGAGACGCGCGGCGAATTCGTGCTGGTGATCGGTCCGCCGCCGGCGGATGCGCAGACGATGGGGCAGGATCAGCTCGACGAACTGCTGCGCACCTCGCTCCTGCGCGACAGCGTCAAGGATGCGGTTGCGCATGCAGTCGAGCTTTCCGGCCGGCCACGCCGCGAGGTCTATGCTCGCGCGCTCGAACTCGCAAAAGAACGGCGGGGCGACGATGGCGAAGAGTGATGACGTGCCGCCGGACGCAATCGCAAAGCTCGCTTCGCCCGAACGGGTCGCTGCGTTCCGCACCGGGCTGTCGGCGGAAAGCCGCGCTGCGGTCTATCTGATGGCCAAGGGTTATCGCGTCCTCGCCAAGCGTTTCCGCACGCCCTATGGCGAGATCGACCTGGTGGTGCGCAAGCGCAACCTGCTCGCCTTCGTCGAGGTCAAGGCCCGCGCCAGCTTTGATGAGGCCGCCTATGCCGTCACGCCGCGCCAGCAGCAGCGCATCATTGCGGCCGCCCAGGCCTGGCTGATGACGCATCCCGAACATGCGGAATTCGACATGCGTTTCGACGCCATGCTGATTGCGCCCAAGCGTTTGCCGCGCCATCTGTTGGCGGCGTTCGACGCCAGCGCATGACTTCCTCGAGAGACCGGACCCAAAGCCCATGAAATTGAACGTCGCCGTCCAGATGGATCCCATTGAGCGCATCAACATTCGCGGCGATTCGACGTTCGCGCTGCTGCTCGAAGCGCAGAAGCGCGGCCACGGCATTTCCTATTACACACCGGACAAGCTCTCGCTGCGCGGCGATGAGCTGGTGGCGCCGGTGCAGATTCTTTCCGTGCGCGACGAGGTCGGCGATCACTTCACGCTTGGCGAGCCCAAGCGCGAGCCGCTGACCAATTTCGACGTGATCCTGCTGCGGCAGGATCCGCCGTTCGATCTCGCCTACATCACCTCTACGCATTTCCTCGAGCGTATCCACCCGAAGACCCTGGTCGTCAACAATCCCGCCAGCGTCCGTAATGCGCCGGAAAAGCTGTTCGTGATGAATTTTCCGCAGTTGATGCCGCCGACCTTGATCTCGCGCGACCTCGACGAGATCAACGCGTTCCGCGACGAGCATGGCGCCGTCGTCATGAAACCGTTGCACGGCCATGGCGGCGCCGCGGTGTTCCGCGTGATGCCGCAGGACATGAATTTCGGTTCGCTGTTCGACATGTTTACGGTGACGTTCAAGGAGCCATGGGTGATCCAGCGCTTCCTTCCCGAGGTCAAGCATGGCGACAAGCGCATCATTCTGGTCGATGGCGAGTTCGCCGGCGCCGTCAACCGCGTGCCTGCGGCGGACGACCTGCGCTCCAACATGGTGCGTGGCGGCGCGGCGCAGTCGACCGAGCTGTCCGATCGCGAGCGCGCGATCTGCACAACCCTTGGCCCGGCGCTGCGCGAGCGCGGCCTGTTGTTCGTCGGCATCGACGTGATCGACGGCTATCTCACCGAGATCAACGTCACCTCGCCGACCGGCATCCGCGCCATTGCGCGGCTCGGCGGCCCGGACGTGGCGGCCAGGATCTGGGACGTCATCGAGGCGAAGCGCGCAAAATCTTAGGGCGCGTCTGCCTTTCTTCCGCTCTGAGACCTCTTGTCAGCTTGCGACGGCGAGCGCAGCATGGCGTTGCTCGCCTTCAGGTCGTGGGGCAGGACCTGCTCGCGGGCGGCAACGCGATGATTGCCAAAATATAACTCGATAAAAATCGTGGAGGAAAAGCATGACAATCAACGTCTCGCGAAGGTCCCTGCTCGCGCTCGGCGCCGGCCTTGGTGCAAGCACGCTGCTCGGGAGCAGCGCGCTGGCACGCGCGCCGAAGCTCGGCACGCAAACGCCGTATTGGCACCGCTTCATTCTAGGCGATGCCGAAGTCACCGTCGTTTCCGACGGCCCGCTGCCGCTTGGCGATCCCTCCGGCACCTTCACCGGCGTGCCGAAGGAAGAAGTGAAGAAGATGCTGTCGGACAACTTCCTCTCGCCCGACAATGTCGTGCTGGAGCAGAATTCGCCGATCGTGAACACCGGCGACAAGCTGATCCTGTTCGACACCGGCATGGGCACTTCGAAAGCGTTCGGTCCGACCACCGGCCGCCAGCAGAAGAGCATGGCGGAAGCCGGCATCAAGCCGGAGGACATCGACGCCGTCGTCTGCTCGCATGCGCATATCGACCACATCGGCGGCATCGTCGGTGCCAACGACAAGCCGCTGTTCCCGAACGCGCAGGTCTATATCGCCCAGAGCGATTTCGATTACTGGACCGATGAAGGCAAGATGGGCAGCCCGCTGAAGGACTTCGTCGTTCACGCGCGCAAGAATCTGCTGCCGGTCCGCGACCGCCTGGTGTTCTTCAAGGACGGCCAGGAATTCCTGCCCGGCGTGCAGGCGATTGCGGCGCCCGGCCACACCATCGGCCACCACATCTTCATGGTGAGCTCGGCCGGCAAATCCTTCGCCTTCCTCGGCGACCTCTCGCACCACGCCGTGCTGCTGCTCGAGCGGCCGCGGATGGAATTCTCCTACGATACCGACCCGAAACAGGCGGCGGCCTCGCGGGTGAGGCTGCTGGAGATGCTGGCGGCCAACAAGACCCCCGTGATGTCCTACCACTTCGCCTGGCCCGGCTACGGCCATGTCGCCAAGGTCGGCGACGGCTTCCACTATTATCCCGAACCGATGCAGATGACGCTGTAAGCTGCGTGGGCTCCGGGACAGCGGAAAAGCGGCCCCGGAGCCCACGTTCCCGTAATGTTCTTGCGCTTGGCGTTGCCTTCGGCTACCCTCGATTGTGGCAAGGGGGCAGCATGGTTCAACGCGTTTCCACCGTCGCTTTCGAGGGGATCGAGGCTCGTGCGGTCGACGTGCAGGTGCAGGTCGCGCCGGGACTACCGGCTTTTGCGATCGTAGGCCTGCCGGACAAGGCGGTCTCCGAGGCGCGGGAGCGGGTTCGCTCGGCGCTGATCGCCTCCGGCCTCGCCCTTCCGGCGCGCCGGATCATCGTCAATCTAGCGCCGGCCGACCTGCCAAAGGAAGGCAGCCACTACGACCTGCCGATCGCACTCGGGCTGATGGCGGCGATCGGGGCCATCCCGCCGGATGCGCTCAACGGCTTCACAGTGCTGGGCGAACTCGGGCTGGACGGCTCGATCGCTCCGGTTGCGGGCGTCTTGCCGGCGGCGATCGGCGCCAATTCGCGCGACGAGGGGCTGATCTGCCCCGCGGCCTGCGGCTCCGAAGCGGCGTGGGCGAGCCCAGACATCCAGATCATCGCAGCACACTCGCTGATCCAGATCGCCAATCACTTCAAGGGCACGCAGGTGCTGTCGCGCCCACAGCCGAAGGTGCATGAGCAGAAGGAGACGCTGCTCGACCTGCGCGACATCAAGGGTCAGGAAAGCGCCAAGCGGGCGCTCGAGATCGCAGCGGCCGGCGGGCATCATTTGTTGATGATGGGCTCGCCCGGCGCCGGCAAATCGATGCTGGCGGCGCGGCTGCCCTCGATCCTGCCGCCGCTGTCGCCGTCGGAACTTTTGGAAGTGTCGATGATCGCGTCGGTGGCCGGCGAGATCCGCGACGGCGCCTTGACCGCGCGGCGGCCCTTCCGCAGCCCGCATCATTCCGCCAGCATGGCTGCGCTCACCGGCGGCGGCATGCGCGCCAGGCCCGGCGAAATCTCGCTGGCGCATCAGGGCGTGCTCTTCCTCGACGAACTGCCGGAATTCGATCCACGCGTGCTGGATTCGCTGCGCCAGCCGCTGGAGACGGGCGAGGTTTCGGTTTCGCGTGCCAATCACCGCGTCACCTATCCGGCGCGCTTCATGCTGGTGGCGGCGATGAACCCGTGCCGCTGCGGTCATGCCTATGAGCCCGGCTATGCCTGCAAGCGCGGACCCATCGACCGCTGCACCGCCGATTACCAGATGCGCATCTCAGGCCCGCTGATGGACCGCATCGATCTACGGATCGAGGTGCCGGCGGTGACCGCCGCCGACCTGATCCTGCCGCCGCCTGCCGAAGGATCGGCGGAAGTGGCGGCGCGGGTCGCTGCGGCGCGCGACGTCCAGCTTGCGCGCTATGCCGCCGCCGGCATGCCGAACGTCCGCACCAATGCGGAAGCGCCGGCATCGCTGCTTGAGACCATCGCCCAGCCGGACGCGCAGGGGCAGAAGCTGTTGCGCGATGCCGCCGAGACCATGCGCCTCACCGCGCGCGGCTATCACCGCGTGCTGCGCGTCGCGCGCACGCTCGCCGATCTCGACGGCACGGAGAAGATCGGACGATTGCATCTCGCGGAGGCCCTGTCCTACCGCGCGCTCGCCGACGACATCAGGCGCGCGGCGTAAAGCGTCCAGCAGCGTCGCGTCAACGCGACGGTAACCAGTTCTCTTTACACTCCGCCAACCATAAGCCTGCGCAATCGTAGCCAGCTTTGGTTGAGTGAGTGGTGTCATGTTGCGTTTGAAGATTCTGGCCTCGGCCGTGCCGCTGGCCGTGTTCGCGCTCGTTGCCCGCGGTGAATTCCTGCCGGGCCCACATCCCTGCATCGAGGCCGGCGGCGCCACCGTCCAGATCGCATCGATCCCCTGGCTCGCCCAGCTCCATGTCAGCTTCACGGACGACCCGGCTGCCGCCACCGTCCGAGTCCAGGTCTCCGACAATGCGGAAGCCGCCGATTTCGCTGTTATCGATGATATCGACGACGACGCCGAGCCCGGCGCCTGCGAGAGCAAGGGCGTGCCGCAACTGGTGGCGATCTCGGCCAATCCCGCCGCGACCGACCCCGTGATCTATCTTTCGCAGGATGGCCCGGCCGATTACCGGATCTTCGTCCATTCGAAGAGCTTCTCCGTGCGCGATGCCGCGGCGCTGATCGTCGGCGCGCATGGCGGGCACCGCCATCTGCAGGCGGCTTCGCTGTAGCAACGATCGTTAACGCTTTATCAACCCTGTTCGCATCGCGGGCCGGAACCCGACGCTGTCTCAAGCACTTTGCAAGGTCGCCGACGCATCGTCGACCCAACATGCAAGGGCGGCTCAAGCCGCCAGCCTTCAGCAGGTGATCAGGGGATCGGCGATGACGTGGACCTATCGACTGAGGCTCCGCTTGCTTCGGTTCGGGCGGCGTCACCCCTGGATCGTCTTCATCTTCCGCGCCTTCATCGTCTTCGCCGCAGCCTTCGCCGGCGGTTATGCGTTCCTCGTTGGCGCCGTTTCGGACCGTGATCCGCGTACCATTGCCGTGGCTGTCAGTCTGCTGTTCGCACTCACCTGCGTGGCGCTGGTCGTGCTGAATGTCCGACTGCGGCTGATGCGCGGAAAGCTGCGCATGATCGCAGAGCACAACGAGGCGCTCGCCGACCGCAACTGGGAACTGCAGGAAGCCGAGCAACGCGCGCGTAGCCTGTTTGAGTCGCAGAGCGACCTGATCGTCCTGCGTGACAGCGATGGCATGATCACCTTCGTCAACGACGCGTATTGCGACCTCGCGGGAAAGCCGCGCGGCGAACTGATCGGCAGCCATTTCGCCTTCGAGGTGCTGGAACAGGGCGACACCGCGCTGGAGCCAAGCAGCACCCGCACCTACGACCAGAAGATCGCAGGCCCCTTCGGGCCGCGCTGGATCGCCTGGCGCGAGGGCCTCGTCCGCACCGACGCTGGGAGGCCTGCGGAGATGCAAAGCGTCGGGCGTGACGTGACCGACCGCACCGAAAGCGAGCGCGTGCTTGCCGAGGCGCGCGATCAGGCCGATGCGGCCAACCGCGCCAAGTCGCGCTTCCTCGCAATGGCGAGCCACGAGATCCGCACCCCGCTGAACGGCATCATCGGCATGAGCGGACTCTTGATGGATACGCCGCTGACGCCGGAGCAGATGACCTACGCCAAGGCGGTGAAGACCTCCGGCGACGCGCTGCTGTCGCTGATCGAAGAGCTCCTCGACTATTCCAAGATCGAGGCCGGCAAGATCGATCTCGAGCAGCGCCCGTTCGCGCTCTCGAAACTGATCGAGGACATCACCGAATTGCTGGCACCGAGGGCGGAGGCAAAGGGAATCGAGATCGCCGCCTATATCGATGAGCGGTTGCCGATGGATGTGGTCGGAGACGCCGCCCGGCTGCGCCAGGTGCTGCTCAACCTCGCCGGCAACGCGATCAAATTCACCGCAACCGGCGGCGTCGCCCTGGTGGTCGAGCCCGGCATCCGGCCGAATGAAATCAGCTTCCTGGTCCGCGACACCGGCATCGGCATTGCGCCGGAGGCGCAGCAGCGCATCTTCCGCGAGTTTGAGCAGGCCGACGAAGGCATTGCGCGCAGCTATGGCGGCACCGGGCTGGGCCTCAGCATCAGCGACCGCATCATCAAGCGCATGGGCGGCCGCATCGCACTCGCAAGCACGCCGGGCGCGGGCTCGACCTTCGAACTATCGATCCCGCTCGCGGCTTCCGACAGCAACGGACCGCCGATGTTCAGCCCGCCCGACCTTGCGGGCCAGTCGATCATGCTGGTCGCGCCGCAAGGCATCGAGGCCTCGCTGATCTCGCGCCGCTTGCAGCGCTGGGGTGCACAGACCTGCATGGTGTCGGATGCCATGGTGGCGGAGGCCTTGTTGCCCGAGCGTTCATGGCATGCCGCGCTGATCGACCACGCGCTGGGAGCGGCCGAGATCGGCCACCTCGGGGAAGCGGCGCGGATGCATGCGACGCAGCGGATCGTGATGTTCACGCCGGCAACCCGGCAGGAACTGCAGCCGTCCGCCGACTCGCCGTTCACCGGCTATCTGGTCAAGCCACTGCGCGCCGTCTCGCTCGCCGCTCGTCTGACCGCCACGCCCGAGATCGCTTCCCCAAGCGTCGCCGCAGAGCTCGTCGTCGAGCCAATCGAGGCTGGCTCGGCACCGGCCTCCCTGTCCGACAAGGGGCTGTCGATCCTGGTCGCCGAGGACAATGAGATCAACGCGCTCCTGATGCGCTCGCTGCTGACGCGCCTCGGCCACAAGGTAGTGATCACCACCAACGGCGAAGAGGCGCTTCAATCCTGGTTGTCGGCGAAATCAACGGGCGCGCCATACGACCTCGTGCTGATGGACGTCCAGATGCCGCAGCTCAACGGCATCGAGACCACCAAACGCATCCGGCAATCGGAAGCCGACCAGCCCGGCCGACCAACGCCAATCCTCGCGCTGACGGCCAACACCTTAGCGGAAGATCGCTCCGCCTGCTTCGAAGCGGGGATGGACGGCTTTCTGATCAAGCCGCTCGATCGCGAGAAGCTCGAGGAGGCGCTGAGAGGACTGGCAGCGGCGCGGCATCTGGCTGCGTAGCCTCCGCTGCCTCCGCCGTCATTGCGAGCGCAGCGAAGCAATCCATGCCTCCGCATGTGAGGCGCGATGGATTGCTTCGCTGCGCTCGCAATGACGATGCCGAGCGACAGCAGCTACAGCCGCCGCAGCGCGACGGTCTCCACCACGTGGTCGGCGCCCTTCTTCAGGATCAGCGTGGCGCGCGGACGGGTCGGCAGGATGTTATCCTCGAGATTGGCGCGGTTGGTGCGTTCCCAGATCGCGATCGCGGTGGCGGTCGCCTCTTCGTCCGACAGCACGGCATAGCGGTGGAAATAGGAGCGGGGATCGTGGAACGCGGTATCGCGCAGCGCAAGGAAGCGCTTGACGTACCATTCGCGCAACACCGGCTCATCGGCATCGATATAAACCGAGAAATCGAAGAAGTCGGAAACCACCGGCACCGCCTTGCCGTCACGCGGCAAGCGGCTCGTCTGCAGCACATTGACACCCTCGACGATCAGGATGTCGGGACGATCGATCTCGATGAACTGGTTCGGAACGATGTCGTAGGTCAGGTGCGAATAAACCGGCGCGCGCACCGGCCGCCGCCCGGCCTTGATGTCGCTCACGAACGAGAGCAGCAATTGCTGATCGTAGCTTTCCGGAAAGCCCTTCTTCTGCATCAATCCCAGCCGCTCGAGCACGGCGTTGGGATAGAGGAAGCCGTCAGTGGTGACGAGGTCGACCTTGGGCCGCGGCGACCAGCGCGCCAGCAGCGCCTGCAGCACGCGGGCGGTAGTGGACTTTCCCACCGCGACCGAGCCCGCAACGCCGATGATGTAGGGCATCTTGCGGTCTTGGATGCCGAGGAATTGCCGCTGCGCGTAATAGAGCCGCTGCGTGGAGTCGACATAGATCGAGAGCAGCCGCGACAGCGGCAGATAGATGTCCTCGACCTCGTGGATGTCGAGCCGATCGTGCATCGAGCGTAGCCGCTCGAATTCGCCTGGCTCCAGCGTCATCGGCGTGTCGTCGCGCAATTTCGCCCATTGCTCGCGCGAGAATATCCGGTACGGATTATATTGCTGGTCGGGTGCCTGAATATCCATGACCGTGCCCTAATCGCGCTTGCGCGCCGCTTTCTCTTCCAACCCGGACATGGATGTGCGCTGCGCCAGCGCCGCCTCGACGTCCTCGAGCTTCACGCTGCGGGCCTTCAACAGCACCAGCAGGTGAAACACCAGATCGGCACTTTCGGCGATGAGATGATCGCGATCGTTCTCGATCGCGGCGATCACGGTCTCGACCGCTTCCTCGCCGAGCTTCTTGGCACAATGCTCGGCGCCTTTGTCGAGCAGCTTCTTCGTATAGGACGCCTCTCCCCCCGACGCCGCGCGGGCATCGATGATGGCGGCCAGATCGTGGACCGTGAAACGCGACATACTTGAGCACCCGGACCGGCGTGAAAGCCGGCAATTTCCCCCGGAGGGGACTTAGCACTTTTGTGACGGCGAGTCCTAGGGATCGAGACGCATGGGCAGCCCTGCACGCACCATGTGCTCCTTGGCCTGGCGGATGGTAAATTCGCCGAAATGGAATATCGAGGCGGCCAGGACGGCGGTAGCGTGCCCTTTGCGGATGCCGTCGACGAGATGATCGAGGTTGCCGACCCCGCCGGACGCGATGACCGGTACGGGGACACTATCGGCAATCGCCTGCGTCAGCTCCAGGTCGAAGCCCTGCCGAGTGCCATCCCGATCCATCGACGTCAGCAGGATCTCGCCGGCGCCGAGCGAGACCACTTCCTGGGCATATTCGATCGCCTCGATGCCGGTGGCCTTGCGGCCGCCATGGGTGAAAATCTCCCAGCGGTCGGAGCCGCCGGCGCGGTTGACGCGCTTGGCGTCGATCGCGACCACGATGCACTGTTCGCCGAATTTTTCCGCGCCTTCCTTCACGAATTCGCGACGGCTGACCGCTGCGGAATTGATCGACACCTTGTCGGCACCGGAGCGCAGGAGCGTGCGGATGTCGTCGATGGTACGGACGCCGCCGCCGACGGTGAGCGGCATGAAGCAGGCCTCGGCGGTCCGCCGTACCACATCAAGCATGATGCCGCGGTTCTCATGGGTCGCGGTGATGTCGAGGAAGCAGAGCTCGTCGGCGCCGGCGGCGTCATAGGCGATCGCGGCCTCGACGGGATCGCCGGCGTCGCGCAGATCGACAAAATTGACGCCCTTGACCACGCGGCCGTCCTTGACGTCGAGGCAGGGAATGACGCGGACCTTGAACATATCGTCTCCTAAGCCGCGGCGCTGGCGCTGCGGATCAGTTGCAATGCGGCTGCAGGATCAAGCCGGCCATCATAGAGCGCGCGGCCGACGATAGCACCCGCCAACTTCTTCGCGCGTGGCTCCAGCAATGCCTTCACATCATCGATCGAAGCAAAGCCGCCGGAAGCGATGACGGGGATCGAGATGCTCTCGGCGAGAGCGATCGTGGCATCGAGGTTGAGGCCCTTCAAAAGGCCATCGCGGGCGATGTCGGTGAAGATGATTGCGGCAACGCCGGCGTCCTCGAAACGCTGCGCGATCTCGAGCGCCGTCACCTCCGATGTTTCGGCCCAGCCCTGAACCGCGACCTTGCCGTCACGGGCATCGAGCCCGACTGCGACGCTGCCGGGATACTTCTTCGCGGCGCTCCTGACGAGCTCGGGGTCGCGCACCGCCGCGGTGCCGATGATGACGCGCGCCACGCCCTTCTCCAGCCAGGCTTCCACCGTCCTGAGATCGCGGATGCCGCCGCCAAGCTGCACCGGCATCGTGACCGCCTTCAGCATCGCCTCGACGGCCTGCGCATTCATCGGCTTGCCGGCAAAGGCGCCGTCGAGATCGACGACATGCAGATATTCGAATCCCTGAGCAGCGAAGGCGCGCGCCTGCGCCGCCGGATCGAGATTGAACACGGTGGCGCGCGCCATGTCGCCCTGCTCCAGGCGCACGCACTGTCCGTTCTTGAGGTCAATGGCAGGAAAGAGGATCACGGCTTCCACTTCAAAAAGTTCGAGATCAGCGCCAGCCCGAAGCGCTGGCTCTTCTCGGGGTGAAACTGCGTGCCGATCGCGGTGTCTTTTGCAACGACGGCTGTAACCGGGCCGCCGTAATCGGCGCGCGCCAGCACGTCCTGCTCATTGGCCGCGTTGAGGTGATAGGAGTGCACGAAGTAAGCGTGGCGGCCATCCGGCCCCAGCGGCAGGCGCTCCAGCACGGGGTGCTCGCGCAGCACTTCGAGCGTGTTCCAGCCCATGTGCGGGATCTTCAGGTTCTCCTCGCGCGGCTGAATCTTCTCGACGTCACCTTCGACCCAGTTGAAGCCGTCGGTCGTCACATGCTCCTTGCCGCGTGTCGCCATCAACTGCATGCCGACGCAGATGCCGAAGAACGGCCGCGCCTTGACCCGCACCGCTTCCGTCAAAGCCTCGAGCATACCGTCGAGCGCATCGACGCCCCGGCGGCAATCGGCGAAGGCGCCGACGCCCGGCAGCACGATGCGGTCGGCGCGGAACACCGCGTCGGGATCGCGCGTCACCATGATCTTCTGCGGATCTTCCATGCTGCGCGCGGCGCGCTCGAACGCTTTCGCCGCCGAGTGCAGGTTGCCCGAACCGTAATCGATGATGGCAACCGTCATCGCGATCCTCCCGGCTCTGGAAACAACCCGATAATGCCGCCCTGCGGCAGCGGCGGCGGCTTGGAGAACGGCTGGCCCGGATTGTTCCGCGTCGGCGGCGGGCCGCCGCGGTCGACCGACCATTGGTCGTTGACCACGCCACGATGCGCCGCGGTCCAGCGATCGAAAAAACGACGCTCGGCGGATTCCTCGTCATCGGCCACGACGATGTCGAGCTGACGCCATCTGCCGCGCGACAAGGTCCAGCGCTTCAGGCTTGCGGCCTCGAACCCCAAGAGCAGCGCCAGCACGACATCAACGGCCAGGATCGTACCGCGGCCGATGCCGAGCTTTGCCAAGCCGTAATCGATCGCCGCCATCAGCAAGACCCAGCCGATCAGCGCCAGCCACAGCCGGTGCCAGGCCAGCCAGATCACGCTCGCAATGGCCGCCCAGAAATGAAAGCCGTCGCGCACGAAGGTGAACTTGTCGGTTGCCGCAAGATCGGCATTGTTCCCTACGGGGGCATGCACTGTGTAGACCGGCATCAAAACTCTCCGCCGCGAACTTTTGGTTTGAGCATGATCTCCGCGCAAACGCTTCGCGTTTGTCGCGAGGGAAAGCCGGGACCGAGTTTTCCGGACCATGCCCGGGAAATCAACCGCCGAGCTTGCCCTTGGTGGAGGGCACTTCGCCCGCGGCCTGCGGATCGATCGCGACAGCCGCGCGAAGCGCTCTCGCAAGACCCTTGAAACAAGATTCGGCGATATGATGGCTGTTCTCGCCATATAGGGTCTCGACGTGCAAAGTCACGCCGGCGTTCATCGCAAACGCATTGAACCATTCGCGCACCAGCTCGGTGTCGAACTCCCCGATCTTGTCGCGGGGGAAGGCGACCTTGAACACCAGCACCGGACGGCCCGAAATGTCGATCACCACGCGCGACAGCGTTTCGTCCATCGGCATGTGGATCGAGGCATAGCGGGTGATGCCCGCCATGTTGCCAAGCGCCTGTTTCACGGCCTGTCCGAGCGCAATCCCGACATCCTCAGTGGTGTGGTGGTAATCGACGTGGAGATCGCCCTCGGCCCTGACCGTGATATCGATGCGCGAATGCCGCGCCAGGAGGTCGAGCATATGGTCAAAGAAGCCGATCCCGGTCGAAACCTGGGACACACCGGACCCGTCGAGGTTTACCGCCACCTCGATGTCCGTCTCCTTGGTCTTGCGCTTGATCGTCGCCGTGCGCATGAAAATTGAGCTTTCCCGTGCCGAAAACGGGCGTCTTTTAACAGGCCGATGACCCCTTCGCTACTGCGGGATGACGCAAAAAGCGGCCAAGTTGCGGCCATGGTGACCGAACAGGCTTCAAATCAGCCGATTGTAAGCCACTGGCCGACCGCCTAAATCTGCTCGGACAAAGAGGTACCCCATGCAAGCATCCCAAAACGAGCCGACCGTCTGGCACGGCACCACGATCGTCACCGTCCGCAAGGGCGGCAAGGTGGTGATCGGCGGCGACGGACAGGTCTCGATCGGCCAGACCGTGATCAAGGCCAATGCCAAGAAAGTGCGCAGGATCGGCAAGGGCGACGTGATCGGCGGCTTTGCCGGCGCCACCGCCGACGCCTTCACCCTGTTCGAGCGGCTGGAAAGCAAGCTCGAGCAATATCCGGGACAATTGACCCGGGCGGCCGTGGAGCTGGCCAAGGACTGGCGCACCGACCGCTATCTGCGGCGGCTGGAGGCGATGATGATCGTCGCCGACAAGGACGTCTCCCTGGTCCTCACCGGAACCGGCGACGTGCTGGAGCCGGAGGCCGGCGTCATGGCGATCGGCTCGGGCGGCAATTACGCATTGGCCGCGGCGCGCGCCCTGATCGACAGCGACAAGGACGCCGAGGCGATCGTGCGCCGCTCGCTCGATATCGCCGCCGACATCTGCGTCTACACCAACCGTAACGTGACGATCGAGACGCTGGGCGGCTGAACCTTGCAGTCTTACACCTTCCGAGAGATGGCGGCGGCCGACCTTGCGCTGATCGAGCGCTGGCTGGCGCTGCCGCATGTCCGGGAATGGTGGGGCGATCCATCCGAGCAATATGCGCTGGTGAGTGGCGATCTCGATGAGCCGGCGATGGACCAGTTCATCGTCTCAGTCGATGGCAGCGATTTCGGCTACATCCAGTGCTACGCGTTGACGGCCTGGAATGAAGGTTTCGGAGCACATCCCAAAGGCACACGCGGCATCGATCTCTTCATCGGCGAGCCCGACATGATCGGACGCGGGCACGGCTCGGCATTGATCCGCCGCTTCGTCATCGAGCGGTTGGGGCAGGGCGCGCCGCGCATCGTCACCGATCCCGATCCGAACAATGCTCGCGCCGTGCGCGCCTATGAGAAAGCGCGATTTGAGAAAGTCCGCATGATCGACACGCCCGACGGCCCGGCTCTCTTGATGGTCTGTGACGCATGACCGCAGGTTACAAACTCGACATGATTTCCGGCCTGCCGGCAATCTAACCTCAGCTTGCTCTGGCAGCCTTGAACCCCTAGCTAGGTGACATGACCGACTTCTCCCCCCGCGAAATCGTTTCCGAACTCGACCGTTTCATCGTCGGCCAGACCGACGCCAAGCGCGCGGTCTCCATCGCCTTGCGCAACCGCTGGCGGCGGCTGCAGCTTTCCGGTTCCCTGCGCGAGGAAGTGCTGCCGAAGAACATCCTGATGATCGGGCCGACCGGCGTCGGCAAGACCGAAATCGCGCGGCGATTGGCAAAACTCGCCGGCGCGCCCTTCCTCAAGGTCGAAGCCACCAAGTTCACCGAGGTCGGTTATGTCGGCCGCGACGTCGAGCAGATCGTGCGCGATCTCGTCGAGGTCGCGATTGCGCTGATCCGCGAGCGCAAGCGAAAGGACGTTCAGGCGCGGGCGCAACTTGCCGCCGAGGAACGCGTGCTGGATGCACTGGTCGGGCCGGCTTCGAGCCCGGCGACGCGGGAATCCTTCCGCAAGAAATTGCGCGCCGGCGAATTGAACGACAAGGAGATCGAGATCGAGACGCAGTCCTCCGGCGGCTTCCCGATGTTCGAGATCCCGGGCATGCCGGGCGCGCAGATGGGCGCCATTTCAATCGGCGACATCTTCGGCAAGATGGGTGGCCGCACCAAGACCCGGCGTCTGACCGTGGCGGGCTCGCACGAAATCCTCGTCAACGAGGAATCCGACAAGCTGCTCGACACCGATCAATTGGTGCAGGAAGCGATCAACGCGGTCGAGAACAACGGCATCGTGTTCCTCGACGAGATCGACAAGATCTGCGTGCGGGAGAATCGCGCCGGCGGCGACGTCTCGCGCGAGGGCGTGCAGCGCGACCTGCTGCCGCTGATCGAGGGCACCACAGTCTCGACCAAGCATGGCCCGGTGAAGACCGATCACATCCTGTTCATCGCCTCCGGCGCGTTCCATATCGCAAAGCCTTCCGACCTGTTGCCGGAATTGCAGGGCCGCCTGCCGATCCGCGTCGAATTGCAGGCGCTGACCCGAGACGACATGCGCCGCATTCTGACCGAGCCCGAGGCGTCGCTGATCAAGCAATATGTTGCGCTGATGCAAACCGAAGGCGTGAAACTGGAGATCACCGACACCGCCATCGACGAGCTCGCCGACGTCGCTGTCGCCGTTAACTCCACTGTCGAGAATATCGGCGCGCGGCGGCTGCAGACGGTGATGGAGCGGGTGCTGGACGAGATCTCCTTCACCGCGCCCGATCGCCACGGCGACACCATCACGGTCGATGCCGATTATGTGCGCAAGCATGTCGGCGACCTCGCCAAGAACGCCGATTTGAGCCGCTTTATTTTGTAGGCCGTCAATCTGTAGCCCGGATGGAGCGAATCGTAATCCGGGGCAGATCGATTGGAGTGCCCCCCAAAAGTGAGACACGGGAAATTAGGGACAGTTCTCTAACGGAGAACGTATGCCCAACAAATCCCCCCGTGTTTTCAGCCGAGAGTTCAAGCTTGAGGCGGTTCGCCGCATTCTGGCGGGCGAGCGGATCAAGGCGCTTTCAGAAGAGCTGAAGGTGCTGCGCAAGGATCTCTACGCATGGCGCGATCTATTTCGCGTCGGCGGGGCGGAGGCGCTGCGGCCGCTGGGGCGTCCGCGCAAGAGCGATGCGGTTGCACCGAGCGTGAGGGCGCGGGCGCGCGATGTTGCG